>JAYVWH010001198.1:0-2290 GCA_043786265.1 Kofleriaceae bacterium
GCGACTCATGCGACCATCCTACAGGGACTGTCACGACCGTGTAACATCTGTGTCATGCGCCTTTTATACGTAGTTGTCGGCTTCGCGGCCGCGACTGCGTGTCACTCGTCACGGTCCAGGGACAAGGGCGCGACCCTCGAAGTCCGAAGCGGTGGCTCCGTCGTCGAGACGATCCCGATCGAGGATACCGACCTCTGGCAATGGTGCGATGAGGGAGTTACCTCCGTCGTGGCTCGTGCCGGCACTGCATTCGTGGTCGGCGCCTGCGCGCAGCACGACGGTCAGACATTCCAGCTCGCCCGCGCAACAGATGGAACTGCTGTGGCGACGCTCGCACGCAGCGCCGACAAGACCATGCTGTCTCGCGCACAGCCGGTGAGCTGGATCGATGTTCTCGTCGAGGGGGGCGCCTCACCGGTCTCGCTCGCGATCACGATCGCAGGGCGTCCACCGGTGACACTCGACGCCGGCGCACTCGACGCGCTGTTGCCGAAGCATCATCGGCGCGAAGGCGTGCCGCTGCGCGCGATCCTCGACAACGTCGGTGTCGCGACGCCGCGCACGATCACCATCCACGGCGCGGCGACGTATCAGGTCGAGCCGTCCTGGGTCGCGACACGTACGCTGACGGTGCGACGCAATCACCGGGGCGAGCTCAAGTTCAATGACGAGACCTCCGGTGTGCGCATCAGCCGACTCACTGCGATCGAGATCGAAGCGGACCCGCGTTAGTCGCGGCATTCCTTCACAACTGACCTCGTGAAGGAATGGTCCACTGTGGAGTAAGCTACGTGTAGCAAACGGCATACTCCGCAGATGGTTCATGTCGCGAGGCTCTGTCTGATCGGAATGCTGGTCGCGTGCGGCGCGCGATCGGGCACGTCAATTCCGACACCAACCGCCCCCGCGGCCGGACCAGCGCCGGCCGCGGTAACAGCTGCTGCCCCAATCAAACCCACCGGCGACCGCGTCGCGCCCGAGCACGACCCGGTGGCCGAGCAGGTCGGCGACCTCATCGAGCGCGGCAGGCCGATCGAGAAGACGCTCGCGGCGGGCGACGTTCATCGCTATCGCACCGAAGTCTCGGCCGGCCAGGTTCTGCTCGCGACCGTTGACCAGCGTGGCGTCGACGTTGTTGTCTCGACCTTCGATCCGACCGGCAAGCGACTCGCCGAGATCGACAGCCCGAACGGCCAGGTCGGGCCCGAGCCAGTGGTGATCGAGGCAACGCTGACCGGTGTCTACCGGATCGAGGTTCGTGCGTTCGCGGTACCAGCGGCGGATCCCACAGCGGCATCCGCGCCCCCCGCACCGTCATCGACCTCCAAGTACGAGATCCGGATCGAGAACTTGATGACCGCCGACGAGTACGCCGAGCACCAGGTCAAGGAGCGGATCGACAGCCCACGCATCCTCGAGCTATGGCGCGGCCTGCGCACGCACCAAGGCGATGCCGAGTCCGCCTTCTGGGCCGAGCGCAAGGACAAGGGGCCGATCGTAGAGCCTTACGCGAACGATCCGGCGAGCGTGCTCGTAACCTTCGTGTTTCGCAGCAAGTCGCCGTACGTCGGAATGTTCGGTGGCCCGACGGCGCGCGAGCAGCCGCTTACGCGCATGCCCGGGTCCGACACCTGGTTCCTATCCGCGCGGATGCCGCGCACCTCGCGCACAGACTACATATTCTTCGCGACCGACGATCCGCCGGACTTCCACGTCCCGTGGAAGAAGAACGCTCCCAGTAACCGCTGGAACCACAAGCAGCTCGACCCGACCAACCCGAATAACCTCCTGGGCATGTCGCGTCTCGAGCTTCCCGGCGCGCCCGCCGAGCCATGGATCACAAAGCGTGCACCGAGCGTGTCGCCGCGCACCCTCGTCGAGCTCACGATCGACAGCAAGCAGATGAAGGAGGCGCGCCGCATCGGCATCTACCTGCCTCCCGGCTACGATCCGAAGAAGACATATCCGCTCGTCATCGCGTTCGACGGCGAGGTCTACGGCCTCGATCCGAGCTCCGCGGCCTTGCCGTTGCCACTCATTCTCGACAACCTGATCGCGGCGAACAAGATCCATCCGGTCGTTGCAGCGATCGTTGCAAACCAGGGCACGCGCGATCGCGATCTCACGATGTCCAAGCCGTTCGCCGACTTCGTCGCGCTCGAGTTGATCCCGAAGCTACGCGCCAGCTACCACGCCGGGCTCACCGCCGCGACAACGCTCGTCACCGGCTCGAGCTTCGGCGGCGTTTGCGCGATGTACATCGGGCTCATCTACTCGAATCTGGTGGGTC
>JAYVWH010001199.1:0-6127 GCA_043786265.1 Kofleriaceae bacterium
GGCACGTCGCTCACGATCGCGAACTACTTCCCGCGCAATCAGGCCTCGAGCGACCTGCTCTACGCACTGGCATCGCGCTACACGCAGAGCGGTTACTCGTTGCAGGCCCTGTTGTCGGCGATCGTGGCGAGCGATTACTTCAATCGCCAGCCTGCCGAGAATGGCTGCGGCGAGCCCTACTCGTACCCCGCCGTGTTCGACCCGTGGGTGACGTCGGAGCGCGTTCGCGAGCGCCAGAAGAATGGGCCCGGTGATGCGATCACGGCCGTCGATGCGCGCACGCTGATCAGCGCGACGACCGCTGCGCTCGAGTGGACGGCCGCACCGATGGCATCTCGTTTCCCGGACTATGGTGACACCGGCTGCGACGAGCTGGCCGATTGCAGTGCAATGGCGAGCGCGTGCTCTCGCCGCGGCGAATGCTGCAAGGCGCACCGCGCCGCCTGCATGATGAATGGCGTGGAGCCGCAGAAGGAAGTCCCGTTCGAGCGCGGCATCGGTGTGTTTCTGCGCAACAGCGAGGCGGGCTTCCGTGGTCTCGACTTCCAGGCGCGGCTCGCGTGGGAAGACCGCTACGGCGCGTGCACCAAGCCGCGCTGGGTCACGAATGACTTCATCGACGCACTCGTCGCGGGCGGCGCGGCAGACTCGTCGGCGAAGGTCAGCGACGTCGTCGCGGCCTTGAAAGATCGCCTGATCGGCGAGCCCGACATCGCAGCCGGCGATGAGCACGCAGCCCTCGTGGCGCTGCTCGGGACCGAGCTCACTGCGCCAGCCACGGCCGTGACCGCAGCGAGCGTGCGACAGCTGTGTGGTGCGCTCGTGGGTACACCGCAGTTCTTGCTACAGGGCGTCGCCGGTCGCGGCGGGGCGCATCCGCGGCTCACGCCCGGCGCCGCCGGCTACGACGCGGTGTGCAGCGCGCTCGCGGCCCGCATCGGTGTGACGTGCACCGGCGGCAAGCTCGCGCTGCCCTGATCAACTCCGCACCGCCTGCGGCGGCGCTGCGCGGACCGGCAAAGCCGGCCCTTGCGTTCTGGGGCACGACGCCACGACTGGACCAGTTGCAGCGCCACAGCGTTTGCGCCATGTTCCCTGGCGTCATGCATACGTATCGTTTCGCAGCAGCCCTGTTCGCAGTTGTCGCCGCCGCCGGTTGTGACAACAAGGCCAAGCCCAAGGACAACCTGCCGTCGCAGCCGAGCCCCGATCCGACGCCCAGCGCGGTCAAGCGGGTCGACGACATGAAGCCCGAGCCCGTCGCGAAGGATCCGAACGGGTCGGCCGCCCCGACGCCGACGCCGACGCCGACGCCGACGCCGACGCCCGCCGCCCCCGCCGGCGACGTGCGCCCGCCGGTTGCGACTGACCTGGCCGAGTACACCAAAGGCCTGCCAGGCAGCGGAACCAAGCTGATGATGAAGATGGAGACCTCGCTGGGCACGTTCAACTGCGAGCTGTACGGCGACAAGGCTCCCGCGACCGTCGCGAATTTCGTCGGTCTCGCGACCGGCAAGAAGCCGTGGATGAACCCGAAGCTCAACAAGGTCGAGGTCGGTACGCCGTTCTTCAACGGCATCACCTTTCACCGCGTGATCCCCGGCTTCATGATCCAGGGCGGCGATCCGACCGGATCGGGCATGGGCGGCCCTGGCTACAACTTCGATGACGAGATCTGGAACGGCCAGCAAGTCGTCCCCGGTGCACTCGCGATGGCGAACGCTGGCGTTCGCGGTGGGCATGGCACCAACGGCAGCCAGTTCTTCGTGATGAAGGGCCGCCGCGAGGACCTCGACAAGAAGCACACCGTCTTCGGCAAGTGCAACGAGATCGACCTGATCGACAAGATCGCCGGCGTGCCGCGTAACGGCGACGATAAGCCGGACACTGCGGTCACGATCACGAAGATCACGATCACGAAGGGCTAAACGCCTTCGTGTAACCGCGGTGAGCTGCGCCGGCACTGTGCCGGCATGCGGATCATCGCGTCGCTGTGTGCGGGAACCATGATCTCCGGCTGTGGCGCGTCGCCGCCTCTGCGGCCAATGCAGCTGCAGCGCATCGTGCTGTACCAGAACGGAATCGGCCACTTCGAGCGGGCCGGCCACGTCAACGGCGAGACGCTGCCGCTCGACTTTGCGCGGGGCGAGCTCGACGACGTGCTCAAGACGCTGACCGTGATCGACCGGCTCGGTGCGGGTGTCGCCACCGTCGACATCCCGAACATGAGCGAGAAGGACCGCACGATCCGGCTCGGTGCGCGGATGAGTGCCGGACGCGCACATGATCTCAAGGTCTCCTACGCGGTGCCGACGCCGACGTGGAAGGCGGCGTACCGCATCGTGATGGATGACCCCGGCCAGGATGCAGCGAGCCTGATCCAGGGCTGGGCGCTGGTGAACAACGCATCGCAGGAGGATTGGTCCGGCGTGCAGCTGACGCTGGCCACCGGCGCACCGATGTCCTTCGTGCAGGACCTGCACACGCCCGAGTACGTCAAGCGTCCAGACATCCACGGCAACATGATCGCGCCGGCCATCGGTCCCATCGAGAACGAGAAGTCAGTCGCGGGCGATAGCGACGCCGACGGCATCGTTGATTCGGTCGATGCGTGCCCCGATTCCCACGAGGATCGTGATGGGTTCGAGGATGACGACGGCTGCCCCGACGGTGATAACGATCGCGACCGCATCAAGGATCCCGTACGCGCTCGATGGCGCCACCGAGGTCACCGTCGCACGCGATGACGCGGAGCGACCGATCCGGATCGTCGCGATCGATCGCGGCGTGCTCACCGTCGAGAATGCAGGCGTGCGCGTGACGAAGTACACGATCGCGACGGGCCGCGAGCCCGCGAAACAGATCTACATCCGCCACGACAAGGCCGAGGGCTACACGACGAAGGACCTACCGCCGGGCACGCAGGATCGCGGTGACTCGTACCTCGTTCCGCTGCCGCTCCAACCGGGTCAGGCAAGCACACTGTCGATCGAGGAGCGTCAGCCACGCCGTCACACGCTGCAGCTCCTCGATGCGGGGGTGACGGAGATCGGCCTCTACGTCGAAGGCACGCACCTGCCCGCCCCTGTGCTCGAACGTCTGCAGGCAGCCGTCGCGCTGCGCAAGGAGATGGGTCAACACGAGGACAGCCTCGAGGCGACTCGCACGCGTCTCGCGGACGTGGCAACGCGCGCCGACGATCTGCGCGAGAACCTCAAGGCGCTCGCAAATGTCCGTGGCGCCGACGACGTCCGCAAGAAGCTGCTCGCGAGCCTGACGCAGGTCACGACCGAAGCAGACGCGCTCCAGCGCAAGCTCGGCCTGGAGAGCGAGGCGCTCGCGACCGCACGCAGCAAGCTATCTGACTCGCTGCGCGAGCTCAGCCTCGACGAGGTGCCTTAGGGTTCGTGCTCGTCGCTGCCGGAGCCGCAAGGGCGGCCGGTGTCGCGGGCTGCGGGCCGAACGGCGAGGACAGCAGCGGCTGGCGCGACGGCTCCTTGCGCGGCAGCTCGAAGAGCGACTTCTTCGGCTCGCGGTCGGCGAGGTCTTCCTCGGCGGTCTCGAGCTCTTGCTCCTCGACCTCGGCCCCATCGGGAGGCGCGGGTTCGTGCTCCTCGACGAGCTCGCCGGTCAACGAGCTGCGACCGGGCGTGACGGCTGCGCCCTTCTTGCGCCCGTTGTACTGGTGCGCGAGCTCGGCGTTGAGGCGGGTGCGCTGGTCGCGTGCCACGGGATCATTCTACTATGGCGTCGACGCGTCTCAGCGAAAAAGCCGGCCGCGCAGATCGGGAGCGGGCTGTGCGATCACTTCGAGACCGATCAGACGATCGCCTGCAGCCGTGCTCGCAGCAGCTGCAGCTGCCTGGATCGAGTCGAGCGTGCCAGTCAGCGTGAAGTAGGCCTTGCCCGCGAGATCGACCGCAAACCGCGTATCTCGCACGACAACATCGGCAACCTTGCACGCTGCATCGGCTGCTGCGATGGCTGCACACACGGTGCGCGTCTCGATGATCGCGACTGCCTCGGCATTCGGATCGGCGGACCAGTCGACCGGGGTGAGTGGCGCACCGAGCATGTCCCACACCTGGTCATCGGCGGCCCACAGCTCCACCCGATCGAGCAGCAGATCACCGGCGACGAGACCACCCGCGCCCATCGACTCCTCGACCTCGGCGACGCCGCCCTCGAAGAACACGAGGTGCTTGCCGCCCGACACCGCGCGCGAGTGCAGCAGCACGGCCGGTGCTCGCTTGAGCCCCGCGTCTGCCGTCACGATGCCGCGCGCGATCGTCCCGATCTCGAGCACGCCGAGAGCCGGACCGCGCTGGTTCACACGAACCTGAACGATTCTTTCAGCGTGCAGCGACGTTCGCGCGTGAAGTGAACCGCGGTGGTGAGGCCCTCACCAGTCGGCGATGCGATCGTGAAAGAGGTGTAGCCCTCGCCGCCGAGAGCGAGGCCCGCGTAGCTCGCATCGTTCTTGACGAAGATCGAGCAATTGCACAGGCGAGCCATCGCCGACATGTTGTCGATGTTCGTCGAGTGCATCGTGGCCGTGTGGTGGAACCCGTGCTCGACCCGAAGTGCGGCGGCGATCGCATCGGCCGAATCGCGCGCGCGGAACAGCGGGATCACGGGCATCAGCAGCTCGTGCTGCACGAACGGATGCTTCTCGTCGACCTCGCACATGAGCAGGCGCAGGTCGTGGCCGTGATTGGCGAGGCCGATCTGCTTCGCGATCACGCCGGCGTCCTTGCCGACCCAGTTCTTGTTGACGTGATCGCCTTCGAGCACGACCTTCTCGAGCTCTTTGACCTGGCGTTGATCGAGCCAGAGGACCTTCTGTCGCTTGAGCTGCTCGATCAGCTTGTCCGCGATCGCGTCGACCGCGATCACTTCCTTCTCGGCGATACAAACGATGTTGTTGTCGAGCGAGGCACCGCGGACGATCGCGTCGGCAGCCTTCTCGAGGTTTGCCGTCTCGTCGACGACGGCGGGCGGATTTCCCGGGCCCGCGCAGATCGCCTTCTTGCCCGAGTTCATCGCCTGCTTGACGACCGCGGGACCGCCAGTCACAACGACGATGCGCACCAGCGGGTGCTTCATCAGCGCATTGGCGCTCTCGATCGTCGGGCGCTCGATGCTGGTGATCACGTCGCGCGGACCACCCGCGGCCTGGATCGCTTCGTTGAGCAGGTGCACGCACCAGTTGCACGTCTGCGCAGCCGACGGGTGCACGTTGAACACGACGGCGTTACCCGCCGCGACCATGCCGATCGCGTTGTTGAGGATCGTCTCGGTCGGGTTGGTGGTCGGCGTGATCGCGAGCATCACGCCATATGGCGCGCGCTCGGTCAGCATCAAGCCGTCGTCGCCCGTAAAAGCGACCGGGCGCAGGACCTCGAGACCCGGCGTCTTGTTCGCGACCAGCGCGTTCTTGTTGAGCTTGTCCTCGTAGCGCCCGAGGCCGGTCTCTTCCACCGCGTAGCGCGACAGTGCGTCGTTGTTCGACAGCACCGCGCGTCGCATGTTCTCGACCATCTTCATGCGGACAGAAATCGGCGTGCGTTCGTTCTGCTCGAACGCGCGGCGGGCGGCCTTCGCGGCCTCGTCGGCATCCTGGTAGACACCGTTGGTCCCACGCGGAACGCTCGCCTTGGACTTCGGCGCCTCGATAGGGCCGCCGCGCGCGGGCGCTGGCGCTGCGCCACCGCCGAGGCGTTCGAGCACCTTCGAGACGATCTCCTCGATCTTGCGCTCGTCGATCCCGCCGGTTCCGCCGCCGATGGCCATGGGCTACCCCTTCACTTCACGTAGCGACGCTCGCCGTCGACCGCGACCTCGTCGACGATCGCCATGATCGTCGCGTCGACAGGACGGTTCTGCGTGACCTGCGTCTGACGCGCGGAGCTACCCGACGCGTACAGCACGACCTCGCCGATGCCAGCACCCACAGCGTCGACCGCGACTGCGATCCCACCATTGGGGTTGCCGTCGACGTCGCAGGCGCGAACGACGAGGAGCTTCAAGCCCTCGAGCGTTGGTTCCTTGCGACTCGCGATAGCGTGCCGATGACCTTGCCGAGGACCATGCCTACTTGTTGGTCGCGGTACCGACGCGGCCGAGC
>JAYVWH010001200.1:0-4026 GCA_043786265.1 Kofleriaceae bacterium
GACGTTCGTGCTGGTCCGTCCCAAGAAGTTCCAATCGTATGCGGTGCTGTTCTACCAGGAGCGCATCCAGACGAGTCTGCTGTCCAACCGCGAGGAGCAGGTCCAGCGCAACATCGGTGACCGCTACCGCGAGTTGCTGCTCGCGCGTGCGCAGCTCAGCCAGATCGTCGGCGATCCCAAGCTGAACCCGTTCTCGGACGAGTCCGACACGGACGTGGCGATCGACAAGCTCCGCCAGCAAGTCCGCCTCGAGGCACGCGGTGCGAATGCGTTCCGCATCACGTACACCGACTCGGATGCCGAGCGCGCTAAGCTCGTTACCGAGAAGCTGACGAAGATGCTGCAGGAGAAGGACGAGAGTCTGCGTAACGAGCAGGCGAAGGCGACCGTTGTATTCGCACTCACCCAGAAGGACTCGGCCGCCGAGGAGCTCGCGAAAGCCGAGCTCGCACTCGCGCAGTTCCTCGCCAAGCATCCCGAGTTCGCCCAGGACGCGATCCAGGCCGCGGCCACCGGCACCGTCGCCGGCGAAGGCGCATCGATCCGTGCAGTGCGCGAGAAGAACGCGAAGGTTCCGACCGGCAACACCCGCCTCTACGCGCTCGAGCGCCAGAAGCAGCGCATCCAGGCTCGGCTCGATGCGCCGCCCGATTCCCCGCCGATCCGCATCCCGTCACCGCCGACGCCCGAGAAGGCAATCGCGGAGGCCGAGGTCACCGCGTCACGCAACGAGCTGGCAGCGGGTAACCGCGAGCTCGCCGAGGCGCTGACGCAATACACCGATCAGCACCCCGCCGCGATCCGCGCCCGCGAACGGATCATGGCAGCGCAGAACCGCCTCAAACGCGCGCAGGCCGCTGTGCCGCCCGATGTAGAGACTGCCGTCGCACCGGCGACCGAAGCCGACCGCGAAAAGCTACGCAAGGAGCTCGCGACGCTCGATCAGCAGATCAGCTCCGAGCAGAAGCGCGATGGCAAGAGCAGCAGTGCAGAGGACGCAAGCAATGACTGGGTCGTCCAGCTCGAGACCGAGCACACGCGGTTGCGCCGTGCAGTAACCGAGCAACGCGAGCGCGGCGAGTCCCTCGGCGACAGCGTGTTCCGCGCGCAGATGGACGCGAACCAGAAGCTGGCAGAGGCCGGCGGCCGCCTCAGCGTCGTCGACCCCGCATTCAAGCCCATCAAGCCGTCGGGCCCCGGCAAGACGCTGATGATGATCGCCGGTCTCGCACTGTTCATGATGCTTGGCGCCGGCCTCGCCGTCGGCATGGCCGTCATCGACGACCGTCTCTATCGCCGCGCCGACGTCGAGTCACTCGGCATCTCTGTCCTCGCGGTGATCCCGCCGCAGCTCTCGAAGCAGCAAATAAAGGCCCTCAAGGCGAAGCGAAAGGCACGCGCATGACCACCACCAACCGCCCGGGACGCGTCTCTGACAGCCCGCCCGGGATGGTCGCAGCCCGCGGAGCGCAGCTCCCCATGGTGACTCAACCGCTCTCCACGATCGACCCCGGCAGTCTCGCGACGCGTGTCGACAGCCCGCTCTCTCGCATCGATCCGGCACTCACGGTGCCGGCGCGTGGCGAAGCACAGGTCATGTTTGCGAAGGCGATGGCGACCCACGATCGCTCGGCGCAGCCCAAGACTGCGGCCGCCGGTCCCGCGCCCGAAGTCGGTCTGACCCAGCACTCGTTGCCGCAAGACGAGCGTCCCGATTCGCGGCTGTCGCTGGTGCTCGACCCCGACTCGGAGCGCTCCGCTGCGTTCCGCGTGCTGCGCCATCATCTCCTCGAGCGCGGCCGGCCGCAGGTAGTGATCGTCACGAGCCCCCAGCCCGGTGAAGGCAAGACCTCGACCGCAATGAACCTCGCGCTCGCACTCGCCGAGTGTGGCCGCGCGAAGGTCCTACTCGCAGAGACCCACGTTCGCCGCCCGCAGCTCGCCAGTGCATTCCGCCTGGTGCCGCCGTGGTGCTTTGCCGAGCAGCTCGCCGCCCACCGCCACCAGCCGATGCTGCCGTGGAGCCTGATCGAGATCCCGCAGCTGTGGTTGCACGTCGCCGCGATCAACCCGCGCATCGAGAAGACCCAGCTGCTCGACGCACCCGCCTTCGCGATCGCGATGGAGCGGCTGCGCCTGGCCGGCTACGAGCACATCGTGATCGACGCGCCGCCTGTCCTCGGCTCCGCCGACGTGAACCTCATGGCCGACTCCGCGGATGCGGTGCTGATGACGGTCCGCGCGCAGGTCTCGACCACGCGCGATCTGCGCCGCGCAGTCGATCAGATTGGCGCCAGCAAGGTCTGCGGCACCGTCCTCGTCGAATAGGACGTAGTACTGTCGGCGCAGCATGACGCGCCTGCAGCTGCGCGGAACGCCGCTCGCGCACTTCACGCGGACGCCGGGCTGACGTCGCACGCAGGGCGATTCCGCACAGCACGGTGTGCGCCGTGCGCGACCCATGCTCGAGCGTAGCCGCGCCCATGCGGCATGCGTATCGCAACGGTCGCAGCCCGATGGCGAAGCGCTTCAATGATCCGCAGGTCAGGCGCGCGCTCGACGCGGCGAAGGCTGGCGAGCTCGGCACCATCGTCTCGGTCGACATCACGTGCGGCCTGGAGTACCCGCCGTATGAAGGTGGACCACTGCCGCCGTGGTACCGCGACGCGGGGTACCCCTTTCGCGACATCGGCGTGCATTGCCTGTCTCTGATCCAGGAGGTGCTCGGTGACATCGAGACCGTCGACGCCGAGTGGCGCTCGCTCGGTACCGACCCTGACCTGGCCTTCGACCAGTGGAGCGCGAACGTCCGCTGCACGCGTGGCCGTGCGAACCTCGAGCTGGACCGCAACGGGCAGTCGCAGCTCACCATTCACGGAACCACGGGCATACTCCGCGTCGACCTGTCTGCGAAGGTAAACGCAGCCGAGCGTCTCATCTCCGCGTTGACTTCCAAGCTCGCGCGCAAGGGAGTCCAGGCCGCCCCACTCGTTAGCAGCGAGCGTGTCACGCGCTGGGTCGAGAAGGTCGCGCGTGACGCCGAAGAGGATCACGCGCAACGCCTGGCGAAGCTCGCGCTGTCCGAGAAGGTTCCGTATCTCGTCACCGGCGCCGCGGGCTCGCTCGGCCGCGCGACCGTCAAGCGACTGCGCGAGCAAGGTCATCGCGTGCGCGTGTTTGTTCGCCGCATGCCCGACCAGCCGCAGGATGGGATCGAGTATGCGATCGGTAACCTCGGAGATCCGGTCGCTGTCGACCGCGCCGTCAACGGTGCCGAGATCGTGATCCACGCGGGAGCCGCGACGAAGGGCGGTTGGCTCGAGCACAAGGCCAGCACCGTCATCGGCACGCAGAACGTCGTCGACGCCTGCATCAAGCACGGTGTGAAGCAGGTCGTGCACATCTCGTCGATGAGCGTGATCGACTGGGCGGGGATGTCGGACAACGGCCCGGTCAGCGAATCGGCGGCGCTCGAGCCGCGCGCCGATCAACGTGGCGCCTACACGCACGCGAAGCTCGAAGCCGAGAACATCGTGCGCGAAGCCACGAAAGCTGGACTATGCGCGGTGATCCTGCGGCCAGGTCAAATCTTCGGTGGCGGCATCCCACTGATCAACGGCGCGGTCGCGCGCAACGCGGGTGGACGCTGGCTGGTGCTCGGCGATGGCAAGCTGCAGCTGCCGCTCGTCTATATCGATGACGTGGTCGACGCGATCGCCAACAGCATCGACAAGAAGCTGACCAAGGGAGAAGTCATCCAGATCATCGACCCCGAATCGCTGACCCAGGACGATGTGCTCAGCATCGCCGGCGGCAACAAGCCGGTCCTGCGCGTGCCCCGCCCCATCGTGTTCGCACTCGGCAAGCTCAGCGAGCTGCCGCTCGGGGCAATCGGTAAGCCGAGCCCGATCGGCGTGTACCGGTTGAAGTCCGCGCTCGCCCGCCTCCACTACGAGAGCGACCAGGCAAAACAGCTGCTGGGCTGGGTTCCGCGTGTCGGTGTCCGAGAGGGCATCCGCCGCGTGA
>JAYVWH010001201.1:0-4688 GCA_043786265.1 Kofleriaceae bacterium
CCAAACGGTCCCGGCGATCAAGACCTCTGGATGAGCGGCTATCTCGACGGGTGCAACGACATCATTCTCGCGACAGGCCCTGGCGGCGCGCCGCGCGCGTCAGGGTGCGAAGGCAAGATCAGCTACCTCGCTGGGCACAGCTACTCGACGGCTGTTCCAGTGACTTCGGGGTCCGAAGGCCAAGGCGCTCGTGTGTTCCTCAATGCCTTGTTCGAGGCACAGTGCACGGTCGCCCCTGGCGGTGGCAATGGTGGCGGTGGCGACAGCGATGGCGATGGCGTCGATGACGGCAGCGATCCATTCCCCGACGATCCGAACAAGTGCGGTGACGCTGATGCCGACGGCTGCGACGACTGCTCTAGCGGCACCTTCGATCCGGCGAACGACTGCAACGGTGGGCCGGGCGGCGCGGCCAGCCCCGACGGATGCTGCGAGACCGGAGGCGGCGATGGACGTCACGTGCTTCTTGCACTGATCGTTGGCATCGTGCTGCTTCGCCCGCGTCGTAAAACCGCGAGCCAAGCGGTCGGATAGACCATGAGGATCGAGGACGGCGCTGGTTATCGTGTGCGAGTAATCCCGCGAATCGAATGAGCAAGCATACATCTCCGCTACCCCACCCATCCGTGACAAAAATCCACGAATGCCTGATCCTGGCGTGATGGAAGTGGTCACGCGCCGTCCTTCGTTGCGGCTTCGTTTCCTGGCCGGCGGATTCGGGCTGGCGTGGATGCTCGCCGTCACCTCGTGTCAGATCGGGACCGACGAACATGCGAGCGAGCCGGCAACGGCGACGACGGAACAGGCCGTCGCGACCAGCGGCGCGAGCTACACGTTCCCGATCGGGTCGCTGATCATCCCGATGGATACGACCTATCAGGACAGCGGCGCGTTTCTCGCGTACGGGCTCGCGTACAATCTTCTGCAGAATAAAATCCCTGTCAGCTGGGTGATCAAGCCCGGCAAGCGCTTGTCGACGATCGCGGCGACCGGTGCCTCGCGAGTCGGCACGACAGCGACGTTCACGACGACGTCGCCTCACGCGCTCGCGGTCGGCGATCGAGTCACCGTGCGCAACGTCGGCGTCGCCGCCTACAACGGGACCTGGACGGTTGCGAGCCTCCTATCGACGACGGCGTTCACCGTGACGTTGGCTACGACGCCAGGCGGCAATTCCGGCGCCGGCACCGTGACGCCAGCCGACTTCGTCGCCTCGGCAACCGACAAGCAAGGCGGACCGGCGATCACGAACTACGGCTACCGCGGCGGGCCGTTCGTCATCGATCAGCCCGACGTCGTGGCAGCGACGCCGATCGTCAATGCCTGGCAGACGGCCAATCCCACGACGAAGGTCCACGTCGCGACCACCGCATTCACGGCATTCGTCAAGCGGCAGCTCGTCGCTGCTCCCACGATCGCGCAGTTCGATGACGGGAACGCCAGCATCGCGACGGCCTACCTCAACGCGGCGAAGATTCCCGACTCGCAAGGCCTCGCGTGGACGGCGACGAGCGTCGATCTCCTGTCGCCGGTCGAGGTTGCTGGCCCCAGTTGCACGTCGTCGAGCACGACGGTCGCCGCGTCACCGAACGGTGCAACATCGTCGGGTACGACTGCGACCATCACCACGATCGCTGCCCACAACCTCGCGGTCGGAAGCATCGTGACGATCGCTGGTGTCGGCGCCGGGTACAACGGCACGTGGACGGTCGCCAGCGTGATCTCGCCGACGCGGTTCACGGTCACGACGATCTCGTCCAACCTCGTCGCCGGAGGCGGCGGCAGCGTGACCTTCGACGATTGTCGCGCGACCCGCCACGACGACGGCAAGCTGTTCGACTCCAACGGCGTGCCCGCCTACTGCCAGATGATGTCGATGCACTGGGGGGTCGGCAACGCGGATTCGATGCTCGGGCGCGAGGTAGTCCGCGAGTATCGCAAGCTGCTGCAGTTCCCGACGCACCTGTATGCCGAGTGCCAGGCCGTGAATGCGATCGAGAACAACGTCAACCCGACCGTCGTGATCGCCGCGAATCCAACCGGCGCGACGTCGTCGGGTACGACGGCAACGTTCACGACCACGGCCGCGCACCTCGTGAAGGCAGGCGACTCGGTCCTCGTCGCGGGCGTCGGCAATGTTGGATATAACGGCACGTGGACGGTGACCGCCACGCCCGCGATCAACCAGTTCACGGTCACGATCCCGAGCGCGCTCGGCAACTCCGGCGGTGGAACGGTCGCGAGTTACAACGGTCTGCTGCTGACCCGCTCCGGCTATCTGATCGGGAGCCAGCCGAGCGAGGTCGACTCCTTCAACTTCGACCTGCCGTACGCCCAGTACGACGGCTACTTCAACACGACCGGCGGCTCGGAGTCGGCGTACACCATTCCCCCCGGCGGTGGTTACAAGGCGCTGGACGTCGTCATGCTCAGCGAGCGCAAGGCAACGCCTGCGACCGGCACGAACGACGTCTGGATGACCGGGTTTCTCGACGGGCAGTGCCAGACGACCGCGGAGTTCTGCGATCCGCAGTTCGCGCAGGGCAAGATCAGCTACCTCGGCGGCCATAACTACGGCACCTCGCTGCCGATCAGCAGCGGCGCATCGATGGGCACCCGGCTGTTCCTCAACGCGCTGCTCGAGGCTCCGTGCGCCACCGACGTCGGCGTCGCGTCGCTCAATCTGTACAAGACGGCGCCGGCGGCGAGCAACGGCAGTCAGGTCACCTACACGATGACCGCGTTCAACAACGGTTCGAGCGTCGCCGGGAACGCGGTGATCACGGACACGCTGCCCGCCGGCGCTGCGTTCGTACCGCCGGCATCGCAACGGACGATATCTGCCATCGCGCGCGCCACCAACGTGATCACGGTCACGACGGCAACGAATCACACGTTTGCAGTGAACGACCGCGTGATCATCACCGGCGTCACCGATGCCACCTTCAACGGAACATTCGTGATCACGCAGGTGGTCAGCGCGACGCAGTTTCGCTACGCGCAGACCGCGGCGAACGTATCGAGCAGCGGCGGCACGGCCACGCTCGCGATCGAGGGCGCGTGCGTCGGCACCACATCTCAGTGCGGTGGCAGTGGCGGCGGTGTGATCACGTTCGGTCTCGGAGCCGTGGCGCCCGGCCAGCAGCTCGCGGTGACCGCGAAGGTGCAGTTCAGCACCCCGGCGATCTACAGCAACACGGCGCAGGTCAGCTACAAGGCGGGAACGACGCCTCTCACTGCCAGCTCGAACACGACGACGACCTGTTACTACGCCGGTAATCCGTCGATCTGTACGACCGGTGGTGATCCGAACGCGCCGCGCTGCGCGAACGGCATCGACGACGACAGCGATGGCTTGATCGATTATCCAGACGATCCCGGATGTGACTCGGCACTCGACAACGATGAAGTTGATGCGCCCCCGCAAACGGCAGTCAAGGGCCGAGTGCTCATCGTGTTCGACACATCGGGCTCGATGATGTGGAACACGTGCCGCGACGACTTCACCGGCGGAGACGGCTCGCTCGCGTGTGGTGGCAGCGACGTAGCGTGCGCGCCATCGCCCCCCGGATGCGGAACCACCGGCTGCGGCAACGGCATCGCCGACGACAGCCGTATCCAGAAGGTGAAGACGGGCATCACGAACGCGGTCTCGGGCTTCGGTGAAGTCGAGTGGGGGCTCATGCGCTTCAAGCAGCTGCCAGTCGCATTCAGCTGCGGCACGTTCAACGTGAACAAGAACGACGGCGGCTGGCAAGGCGCGGGTGCGTCCCCGTGCACCGGCTTCAACGCCGGCGACGTCGTCGTCAAGTTCGATCCGGAGAGCAGTAATGACGTGCTCGGCTGGATAGACGGGTCGACGAACTACCCGGGCGTGGCGCCGATCGGCAAGGACTTCGAGCTTCGCGCCAGCGGCAACACGCCGCTCGCGGGATCGCTTGCCTCCGCACGCAGCTACATCGCCGCGACGCGCACCAGCGACGACCCGGCCATTGCCGGATGCCGCCCGTACCGGGTGATTCTCGTGACCGACGGCGCCGAGACGTGTGCAGGCGATCCAGCGTCGCAGGCGGGCCTCCTGTACGGAACCGGCGACACCGATGGCCGCGTCCCCGTTCACGTCATCGGCTTCTCGACGCCGGACCCGCAGACGCAGACCCAGCTCAACCAGATCGCCGCGCAGGGCGGTACCAGTACGTTCGTGCCTGCAGACGACGAGGCGCAGCTGTCGGCCGCGATCGAGTCGATCGTCCAGAGCACGATCCTCGTCGAGCTCTGCAACCTCGCCGATGACGATTGCGATGGCAAGATCGACGAAGACTTCCCCGACAAGGGCGCCACGTGCAACAACGGCGCGAAGGGCGTGTGCTTCCGCGGCGGTCTGCGCGAGTGCGACACGCCGGTGGGGTATGGCACCCATTGCAACGCTCCGCCGCGCGACTGCAGCACGTTCGGTAGCTGCACGGACCTGGGGCAAGCGGTGGAGGTCTGCAACAACCTCGACGACGACTGCGACGGGAAGGTCGACGAGGCGCCGGCGGTCAACTGCCAGCCGTGCGTTCCCACCGGCGAGACATGCAACTGCCGCGATGACGACTGCGACGGAACCGTCGACGAGAACATCACGCGCCAGTGCGGCACGGGTGCCTGCTCCGGCGTGGAGACGTGCCAGTGCACGAGCCCCCCCA
>JAYVWH010001202.1:0-3481 GCA_043786265.1 Kofleriaceae bacterium
CACGAGCACGAGCACGTGCTCGTGCACGGACTGATCACCAACTTCCGGTGACCTGTACTAAGCGGTCAAGCGATCGCCGGATGCGTCACGATTGCACGATCACCGTGCGCGAGAACAAACGCGGCGCCGCCTCGATCGACAAGGTCGCGCCGCAGCGGCGTGTTCGGAAACAGCTCGGCGAGGCGGCGGTCTTCGAGGGTCATCGTGCAAGGATGATAAGCTGGTAACGCGTGGCGTTCGTTTGTCCCAACTGTGAGGATTCGCCCGACGCGGGAGCGACGCAAGGCGCGTCCTGTCACTCCTGCGGCGCAAAGCTCGTGCGCGTCGATGACAACGAGATCGATCCATTGATCGGCAGCGTCCTCGACGGCCGCTTCAAGATCAACGAGCGCCTCGGCGCCGGTGCGATGGGCGTGGTGTACCGGGCGACCCAGCTCTCGATCGGTCGCGACGTCGCGGTGAAGGTCATGACCGGGATGGACGCGACGGCGGTGAAGCGGTTCTTCCGCGAGGCCCAGATCGCGAGTGCCCTGTCGCATCCGAACACGGTGCAGATCATCGAGTTCGGGCAGAGCAGCAATGGCCGCGTCTTCCTCGCAATGGAGCTCGTCCGCGGCCGGACGTTGCTCGACGAGATCGAGGAGCGAGGCGCCCTGCCCTCGCGGCGCGTCTGCCGGATCGGCACCCAGCTGTGCGACGCTCTCGAGACAGCACATCGCCAGACGATCGTGCACCGCGACCTCAAGCCCGAGAACGTGATGATCGCTCTCGACGGAAGCGACCACATCAAGATCCTCGATTTCGGAATCGCGCGCGTCCTCGGCGACGCGGCCTCGCGCGTGACCAGCGCTGGACTGACCGCCGGCACGCCGCACTACATGGCGCCTGAACTGCTCGGCGGTGGCGCGGATCCCGAGCCACCCGGTGACATGTACGCGCTCGGCGTGATCCTCGGCGAGCTCGCGCTTGGACGGCGGATGTTTGCGAAGGCCACGCTCGAGATGCTCTACGTCGAGAAGACGACGGACACCGTCGCCGATCAGGTCCCAGCGCGGCTGCGACCGCTCGTGAAGCGGCTCCTCGATCCCGACTCCAAGAAGCGCCCGACAGCGGCCGAAGCGCGCGCGTCCCTCCGCGAGCTCGATCGCACGGCGACCGATCCAGTCGGCATCCTGCCGACGCTGAACCCGATGCCAGTGCTTTCGAGCAGCGTCGCGACGAGCCGCTTCACGACGGAGGAGCCCCTCGACCTGCCGCCGCTGCTCGATCTGCAAATCGTCGATCTCGCCGAGCGTTCTGGTGCGCCGCCACCGGCGAGCAGGCCGCCGGTAAAGCCACCCGTCGAGCCACTGCATCCCGACGTCATCAACCTCGCCCCTGCTGACGACAAGCTCGAGCTCGAAGGCGCGTGGAAGCACGAGCGCGCAGCACGGATCGCCGGCAAGGTCGCGCCGAGCCCACTCGCCGCCCGCATCATCGCCGAGGATCGCGCGTCCCGCTCGCACAATGCCGGGCTGTGGGTCGCGGTCGCCGTGCTCGCCCTGATCGTCGTCGGCGGCGGATACATGTACATGCGCGCCACCGACCACGTCGTCGCGCGCATCCCGGGCGGCAGCACGCCACCGGTGTCAGCGCCGACGCACGAGCACGGCGCGACGCCTCCGACCGGCACTACCACCGGACCGACGCAGGTGCCGTTGCCCGAGAACACGGTGCCCGACCGCGGCATCACGATCCGCATCGTCGGCAGCAACGGCACACCGATCACGATCGACGGTGCGGCCGCGGGCAAGACACCCGTCTCCCTCTCTCGTCGGGCGAGCAAGCGCACGATATCGATCGGCGCGAACGGCAAGACGTTCAAGGTCGTTGCCGACCACAACCAGACCGTCGACGTCTCGCAGTAGCGCTACTTGACCTTGGTGACGCCGTTGCCCTTGCCGACCGCGGCGACCTTGGGCTTCTTGCCGGTCTTCGCCTTCTTGTAGGTGACCTTGTTCGACGTGCCGTTGATGTTCACGGCACCGAGGATCAGCGTCGAGATCTTGTTCTTGTCACCGTTGACGTTGAGCGTATCGACGTTCTCCGCCTTCACGGTGACCTTCGCGCCGTTGACGTTGACCTCTTCGCACGTGCCGGTGAACGTGAACGAGCCCTCGGCATAGTTGACGTTGACCTTCGGATCGGTCCCGCAATCCCACGTCGTGCCGTCCTCTGGCGTTGAGAGATCCTTGTCGGCGTACGCGACGGCGGGGGCGAGCGCGATCACGAGCATGCAGGCTTTGAACATGCCATCCAGTGTAACGCGGTCGTTCATGATTACGCGACGCGAACGACGCTGAACGCGCCGTTGTCGAGCACGAGGCTATCTGCCCCCGGTCGACCGAGATCGTGAACGTGCCGCTGGCCGATGCCACCTACCGTGGTGAGTGTCACGCTGCACGCAAGCCTGAACAACCGGGTACCCTCGGTACGTGAGTCGATTTGACCTGTGCGTGGTCGGCGGGGGACCGGCCGACATCGCAGCGGCGATCCGCGCATCTGATCTCGGCAAACGCGTCGCACTGATCGACGGCGGTCCGCTTGGCGGTGCGGGGATCTTCGATGGCGCACTGTCGTCGAAGACGTTCTGGCACCTCGCGATGGACTACGCGCGCGCGGCGCGCAGCGAGCGTGCGGTCACCGTCGGCGACGAAGCAGAGATCGTCCTCGAAGCAGCCCTCCTCCTCCTCGGACGGTCGCTGTTCAAACCCGACGCGATGCCCGGGCTGTGCACGATCGTCGAAGGCTAGCGTTCGGCGTCGCGCTGCTCGCGCTCGGCGCGATCGTCGTGTCGCCGTTCGTCTTATCGATCGTTCGCACCCCTGCGTTTCACAGCTATCCCGATTCGCGCGCCGCGCTCGTCCTGTCGAACGCACCGTTTCTGATCGTCGCCGCACTCGCCCGCCGAGCGCCCTGGTACCTGCGCGCTTCGGTCGCCGCGATCGCAGTCGGCTCGGGTGCCTATCACGCCGCCCCCGGCGACGCGCTGCTCGCACTCGACTGGGCACCGATCGCGCTGACGCTGATGCTGCTGACCGCTCACGTCGTGAACCACCGCGTGGCGTTCATGCTCGCCCCTGCCCTCGCGTTCGGCGCCGTCGCGTTCTGGATGCTGACCGGCGGAACCGAGCACGGCGGCAACATGGCGCCGTATGTCGCGACCCAGGCCGCGGGCGTGTTCGTCCCGCCTCTGATCGCGGTGATCGCACCTGGGCGCGTGCGCGCCCCGTGGCTGTTCGTCGGGCTTGGCTGTTTCGTCCTTGCCCGCGTCGCTGCGCGCTACGACCGCGAGTTGCTCGACGCCGTCGCGCTGTCGGGCCACAGCATCAAGCACGTGCTCGCAGCAGTCGCGGCCGCGTGCGCGCTGCGAGCTACAGCCCGATCCAGTAGTTCGCCTTGAGCATCACGATGTTCTCGCTCGACGAGCGAGTGAGCAGAC
>JAYVWH010001203.1:0-2151 GCA_043786265.1 Kofleriaceae bacterium
CTGGCCCGTCGGTGAGCGGCCCGGCTGCAACTGGATTCGCGCCTTGCGATCGGTGTACGTCGCAATGATCACGTTGCGATTAGCGATCTGCGATGCAATCACCGTCTGCGGCGCCTGCTTCGTCGCGAACATCACGACACGGCGGTCATTGGGATTCTCGGGTTCGATCGCCTCGCGCTCGCCGTAGGTGATCATGACGAAGCGGTCGCTATCGATTCCGTGGTCGATCAGGCGGTCACGGATCGCGGCCATGCGGCGCGTCGCCAGGTCTTCGTTGTAGAGGTTCGGGCCGACCTGATCGGTGTGACCCTCGAGGACGAGCTTGTAGTCCGGGTGACGGCGCAGCCACTTCGCGGCCGTGTCGATCTGAGCGACGCTGTCGCTACGCAGCTCCGTCGAGTCGTGCGAGAACGCGACGACATCGAGCGGCTCGATCCGGTTCATCGCCGGCGATGCGACGAGCGATCGATCGATGTGCAGGCGCGGTGCGGCCGAGACAAAGTCGGGCCCGATCGGTGCGACGTCTGCGACTGCGACGCTCGCGCTGACCAGTGACGCCAACGACGCGGCGAACAGGGTTGCGACTGTTGTCTTCATAACCCTCAAAGGAGCATCGGACGTGCCAGGCGCGCCGCGTGCCTTGAACGCACATATGCCCGTCGTGCGTGCGCGTGCGCGCAAGCCAGCGCACACGTGTCGGGGATGCCCGCTGTTCGCGATGCGACGCAGGCAGTATTCGGAGAGGGACGACGAACTCTGGGGTTAGTCAGAAGCGACCGGAGGCGAGGATACCCGCGTGACCCGGTCCAACGTCGAGGGACACGGTCGGCGCGGTTTCCGTCTCGGGCGCCGTCAGGATCGGGAGAGAAGCCGGGGCGAGCCGCAACGTCCGAAGGCTAACATTTCGCGTGATGTCAGCGGGGTAGAGTAGGGTGGGGCGTGCGAATTCTCGGGCTCGACCCCGGCAGCCGCGTGTGCGGCTACGGCCTCATCGACGCACGCGCGGGCGAGCTGACGTATGTCGAGTGCGGAGTCCTCACCGCCCCCGAAGGTCGGCCGATGGAGCAGCGGCTCGGTGAGATCGCGCGCGGTCTGCGCGAGGTGATCGACGAGCTGAAGCCGGGCGTGGTCGCGGTCGAGGACGTGTTCATTCATCCGCAGAATCCGCGCAGTGGTCTCGCACTCGCACAGGCGCGCGGGATGGCGCTCGCCGTGATCGGGCTGTGCGGCCTCGTCGTCACGTCGTATCCGCCCGCCGTCGTCAAGAAGGCTGTCGCTGGCAAGGGCGCTGCAGACAAGGACCAGCTCGCGCGGATGGTCCAGGCGATGATCGGCCTGCGCAGCCTGCCGCGCGCCGATGCCAGTGATGCGCTCGCGATCGCGATCACGCACGGTCACACGCTTCGTCCCACGTCCGCGAAGCTCGTCTCGGCGACGGTGGCAACGGTGAAGCGCGTCGGGAAGGCCTCGTGATCGCTCGGCTCGAGGGCACGTTGATCGAGCGGTTGCCGCCCCACGTCGTCGTCGACTGCGGCGGCGTCGGCTACGACGTGATCTGTTCGACATACTCGCTCGCCGGTCTCCCCGCCGACGGTGACCGCGTGACGCTGCGCATCTTCACGCACGCGACCGAGAACAGGCTCGCGCTGTTCGGCTTCATCGATCTGCAGGAGCGCACGCTGTTCGATGCGCTGATCACGGTGAAGAACGTCGGACCGTCGACCGCGATCGCGATCCTGTCGGGCGCGAACCCGCGCGACATCGCAGAGCTGATCGCCGCCGAGGACGTGCCGGGCCTGACTCGCATCAAGGGCGTCGGCAAGAAGACCGCCGAGCTACTCGTCGTCGAGCTGCACGAGAAGTGTCGGGAGATGAAGCTCGCGTGGGACGCCAGTGGCGGGCTGCGCTCGATTGTAATGCCGGCGGGTGCGCAGCGCGCCGGTCGCACGAAGCGCCACCCGCTCGTCGACGAGGTGGCCAACGCGCTCGTCGGGATGGGCTGGCGCCCGGCCGAGGCCGAGCAAGCCGTGGTCGATCTCCCTGTGACGCCGGATTCGACCACCGAGCAGCTGCTGCGCCATGCACTGCGGAGCATGCCGCGGTAGGCATCGCCATGGCGCGCAAGAAGCATATCGACGGCGCAGGCGGCGA
>JAYVWH010001204.1:0-2245 GCA_043786265.1 Kofleriaceae bacterium
CTCGGCTCGCCGGCGTACATGGCGCCCGAGCACGTCGAGGGTCGCCCGCTCGACTACCGCACCGACGTGTTCGCGGTCGGCATCGTGCTGTACCAGCTCACCGTCGGGAAGCTGCCATTCGAGGGCAAGAACCCGCACGAGGTGCTCAAGCGCATCGCGGAGTGCAAGTTCGTCGATCCGCGGATCGCAAACCCACGCATCGGCAACCGGCTCGGCCGGATCATCCTGCGCGCGATGGCGGCGATGCCCGACGATCGATATCCCGGGGTCGGCGAGATGGTGATCGCGCTCGAGCAATATCTCGAGGAGTCCGGTCTCGAGCACGACAAGATCACGAGCGAGCTCGCGCGCTACTTCAAGGCGCCGGCGCCTTACGAACAGGCACTCAAGGAGCGGTTGATCGATCACCTCACGCGGCGCGGCCAGAAGCTGCTCGCCGACGGTCAGCAGGCCCCTGCCCTCGACGTGTTCGATCGCATCCTCACGATCGATCCACAGAACGAGAAGATCCTCGCCGTCCTCGATGGTCTCAACCGGCGCGCACGGCTCAAGACCGTCGGCATCGCCGTGCTCGCGATCGGCGCGATCGGCGCCGGTGGCTACATGATTCACAAGAAGGGCCAGCTGCCTCCGCCCCAGCCGCCTCCGGACCCGAGCGTCGTGATAGCGCCGATGGTCAACGCGCCGGCAACGCACACGTCGATGATCGAGTCGCCGCCGCCCGAGGAGGACGCGGGCATCGCCGTCGCGTCCGTCAATGATGGCAACGGTGGCGGACGTCCCGACAACCCCGACGTCAGCCCAATCGATGCTGCCGTCGCAGTGGTCCCCGAGAAGCCCCTTCGCGTCGTCGTGCAGCCGGCGAAGGACTCGCTGGTTCGTTTCGAAGGCGAGACCACGTGGTCGACCGTGTTGTCCGAGACCGGCGATATAACGCGGCCCTCGCCCGCGCAAGCTACCCGGGTCTACGTCCGCAACCGGTGCTGTCAGGAGCAGGACCAGGCTGTGGCGGCCGGCGCCACCGACGTCGTCTTCCAGCTGCAGGCGCTCGCCGCGAAGGTCGTGCCGGTCTGCGAGGTGGCAGGTACGGTTGTGGTCACGATCAACGACAAGGCGGCGACGCTTGGCGCGGAGTTCGCCGAGAGCTTCCCGAAGAACACGACCTCGTTCAGCAAACGCTTCAAGGTCCAGTTCACCAGCGAGAAGGTCGACCCAGCGCCAATCGAGGTCCGCGTCGAGGCCGGTGAGACCCAGAAGGTCCCATGCGTCGCGCAGTGATCCTGTCGCTCCTGCTTGCGGCGCGTGCGGTGGAGGCCGGCCCGACCGAGGAGCTCGCTGCGGCGCGTTTAGCGTTCCGCCAGCGGGATTGCTCGTCTGCGATGCCGAAGCTCAAGGATGTCCTCTACCCGTCCGAGCGTCTCGCCGATCCGACCGACGTCTTCGATGCACGGGCGATGCTTGGCGCCTGCTTCACCGATGAGGGGGACCGCGACGGCGCGAAGGCAGAGTTCGAGCGCGCGCTGCAGATCAAACCGAAGGAGACGCTCGATCCGCTGTTCTACTCGGATCGCGCGCGCCGCTTGTTCGACGACACCAAGGCGGACATCGAGAACCGCGCCAAGAAAGACGATGAAATCCGCAAGCTCCAGGAGCAGCGCCAGGCACTCGAGGACTACAAAAAAAGCCTCCGCGTCTACAAGCAGAACCAGTACGCGGTGAACTTCGCGCCGTTCGCCTTCGGTCAGCTGCAGAATGACCAGACGCTCAAGTTCGCGCTGTTGGGCGGCGGCCAGCTCATCACGCTCGGTACGAGCGCGGGCATCTGGCTCTACCTCGTCAACAAGTACGGCATTCGCTCCGACCACGTCCCCGGCGACGAAGGCCCGCGCGTCCGGCGCCTGCAGCAGATCGAGATCGGCACGGGCCTCGCGTTCTTCGGTCTGTATGCGTGGAGCGTGATCGACTCGCTGCGCCACTACGAGCCGCAGAAGCGCGTGCACGGCGACGACGAGCTGCTCGACAAGGCTCTCGACGAGCACTCCGCACCGAAGCCGAAGAAGACATCGCTCCGCGACCGCATTCACATTTCACCGCTGCTCACGCCCACCGGCGTTGCCATCGGAATTGGCTGGGAGAACTAGATATGCCTTCGCTTCGCCTCACCGCAGCCGGTCAGCCGCCGACCGTCTACCACCTTCACAAGAAGATCACGTCGCTCGGCTCCGGGCCTGACAACGACATCGTG
>JAYVWH010001205.1:0-2938 GCA_043786265.1 Kofleriaceae bacterium
TGCGTACGCGCACTACCTCGCCGGCAAGTACGCGCTGTACAACGACAACGCTGCGGCCGCGATCCCCGAGCTGACCGAGGCAGCGAAGGCCGCGCCCGAGCAACCGATGATCAGCGTCGAGCTCGCGCGCGCACTTGCAAAGGCGAAGCAACTCGACGCCGCACGTGACGTGCTCGCAACGGAACGCAAGCGATGGCCGGATCACGCCGGCGTGTGGCTCGCTTCGGGCGACGTGCTTGCCGAGACCGAGACGCAGCGCCGTCCTGCGATGAGCGCGTACCGCAAGGCGATCGAGCTCGAGCCGACTGACGAGCGCGGCTATCTCGGCCTCGCGCGGGTACAGCTCGCGGTCAAGGACACGAGCGGCGCGGAGCGCACGTTGCGCCAGCTGGTCGCGAAGCTGCCCGAGTCCGTCGACGGGCACTACCGGCTCGCTCAGCGGCTCGCCGCGAACGGTAAGCGCGATGATGCGGTGGTCGAGCTGCGCGCCGTGCTCGAGAACGATCCGGATCACCTCGACGCGCGCATCGATCTCGCGCGCACGCTGCGACGAATGGGCAAGCTCGTTGAGGCGGTCTCGCAGACGCGCGGCGCATTCGACCGCGCCGGTCAGCCGATGGATCTCGCCGAGGAGCTGTACGCGGTGCTGTGCGAAGCGGACGACTGGCAGGGCGCGATCGATTTACTCGCGCTGCTCGACGACGACCGCAGCGATGCCGATGCGCTCATCACGGTCGCGCAATACAACCGCACGATGGGTCGGTTCGCGGAGGCGCGCACGGTCGCACAGCACATCAAGGCGCTCGATGCGGATGCAAGCACGATCGCGCTCGCCGAGATCGATGCCGCCGATAACAACCTCGAAGCCGCGCTCGAGGCGCTGCTCGCCATCCCCGAGAGCTCGCCGAGCTTTCTGCGCGCACGTGGCGTCGCAGCCGGCCTCCTGATCGATCGGCGTCGCCCCGGGCTCGCGCTCGAGCTGGTCACGCCGCTGCGTGCGAAGTATCCCGGCGACCTCGAGATTCGTTACGCCCACGCCGCCGCGCTCGCCGCGACAGGTGATGCAGCTCAGGCACGCGCGGCCGTGCGCGGGATCACCGGCGATGCGATCGGCGTCGCTTTCTTACGTGCGCGGATCTTCGATGCGCTCGGCGACACGACGGGTGCGCTCGCGGTGCTCGAGCCGGCGTTGCGCGCGAACCCCGACCACGTCGGTGCCCTGAACCTCGCCGGCTACTTGCTCGCGAAAGCCAACATCCGGCTCGCCGATGCCGAGCGCTACCTCGCCCACGCGCGCGACCTGCGCCCCGGCGACCCGGCGGTACTCGACAGCTGGGGCTGGCTGCTGGTGCGACAGGGTCGGTCGCGCGAGGCGGTCCGGGCGCTCGACCGGGCGGCACGGTTTGGCCCCGGAGAACCCGAGATCCGGCTGCACCTTGCCGCCGCCTGGGCCGCCGACGGTGCACCGAAGCGGGCGGCCGAAGTCCTCGATGGCGCCGTCGCACAGGATCCGAGGCTGTGTTTGGGTTACGATAAGGCCATGAAGCGCGGAACGGTGTTCGCGATGCTGCTCGTGTCGGCCTGCTCGAAGGGGCCCGGTGAGGACCAGTGCAAGCAGCTGCTGAACCACCTCGTCGACCTCGAGTTCAAGAAGGCCGGTGCCGCGGCATCGAGCGATGCGATGAAGGCCGAGATCGCGAAGCAGAAGGCGTCGGTCACCGAGGCCAAGAGCAAAGAGTTCCTCGACACCTGCAAGAACAAGATGTCGAAGACGCGCGTCGAGTGCGCACTCAAGGCGAACGAGCTCGACGGCGATAATGGCGTCGGCAAGTGCGACGAAGCGAAGTAGCTGACTGGAGCCCATCTAAAAAAGATCCGGGCTCTACGGGTTGGGGCCGAGGCAGGGAGGAATGGCGCGGCGAAGCCGCGCACCGATTAGCGGCTCGTCGGAACGAGACCGACGATCGCTGCTGCGACCGTCTCGCCGATTGCGGCGGACGCCGTCGCGCCGTGGCCGCCAAGGCCCACCGCGTGGACGAGCCACGGCCGCGACGCGTCGCGACCCAGCTGCATCGCGCCGGTCGGCGTGAACGTACGGTGGCACGCCCATGCCCGCGCGATCGGTGCGGCCTCGAGCGAGGAGCCGGCGAGCGCACGGCGAAGTTTGGTCTCGCCTTCGGCGTCGGGCTGCGCATCGCCCGCGGCCTCGTCGGTCGAGTCGCAGGGTGACGTCAGGATCTCGCCGCCGCCCGCACCGCGCAGATAGAGCTCGCACGCGCCGAGGTGCCAAACGAATGGCGCGCCTGCACCAGGCTGTGCAGCGAGCGTGTACAGGTGCCGCTTGCGCGTCGAAAGCGGCGGATCGCCGACGATCGTGCCGGCCCAGGCGCCCGTCGCATCGACGACGACGCGCGTGACGATGTCACCACGGCGGGTCACCACGCGCGCACCACCGTTCATCGGAACGATCGCCTCTACGACGGACGAGCATGCGAGCTGAACACCTTTTGCGTACGCGGCGAGCAGCACGGCCACGTCGATCACGCCGTCGCTCGGGACGTGCAGCGCCGTCGAGATCTCGACCTTGTCGAGCTGCGGCCAGTGGCCGAGCAGCGTCTCGCGAGTCATTGGATTCGCACGCACACCGAACCGTGCGGCGCGTTCGACGTAGGCCTGCGAGTGGTCGTAGTTGTCGAACGACAGCACGCCGCCGGTCGGTGTCCACGCCTGCGGAAATTCCGCACGCATGACCGCGGCGCCGCGCACGGTGAGGGCGGTGAATGCGTCGTCCTCCGCGAGCTGCCGGCCCAAGCCTGCGCCCCGGCCGCTGGCAAAGCGTCCGATCGTGGCCTCGCGCTCCACAACAACGACGTCGCGAATCCCACGCGCGGCCAGCGCCCACGCCGTGGCCATGCCCGCAAATCCGCCGCCGATGATC
>JAYVWH010001206.1:0-3411 GCA_043786265.1 Kofleriaceae bacterium
TGACGCACTTGGTCAAGCAGCATCTTGGTGTCAACGGATCTCAAATAGATTCCCCCAGTTGGCACCCCTGGGGTGGCTACTGGAGTTGCCTGCAGACCATGTGCGCTAAATCTGACTCGTTTTTCGGATCTAACGCCATTCACAACCGCCGCCCGGAGTAGATCGACCGGGCCGGCCGTGCGTCGATAGGTCGCATGCTAGTCGCAAACAGCGGTCGAACCTCGCTCGCCCTCGGCGCCGCCAGCGCCACTTTGATCGCTGCCTTGCTGCTTGCTCCCGGCCGACCGACGTCGACGTCATGCGGGCTGACCATGACCGACGGCATCCTCACCGCGCGGCTCGCGTCGGGCCAGGTGACGCCGGGCGAGCAGCACATTGCCGTGACGATCCAGATGCCGAACGTCGCGATGTCGGTGCGCCCGCCGCTGTCGCTCGCGATCGTGATCGATCGGTCCGGGTCGATGGAAGGTGAGCCACTCCTGAATGCGAAGGCCGCCGCGTCGCGCCTCGTCGAGCAGCTCGAGCCGGGCGATGCGTTCACGGTCATCAGCTACTCGTCGAGCGACGAGATCGTGATGCCGATGGTGCGAGCTACCGCCGAGAACAAGGGACTCGCGCGCGGCAAGATCATGCAGATCTGGGACGATGGCAACACGTGCATCTCGTGCGGCATCGAGCGCGGTGCAGCGCAGCTGATGGAGACGCCGCTACACAATGGCGTGCGCCGCATGGTGCTGATCTCCGACGGCCAGGCCAACACTGGCCTCTACGATCGCGGCGAGCTCGCGCAGCTCGCGACCGAGACCGCCGCGCGCGGGATGTCGATCTCGACGGTCGGTGTGGGTCTCGATTTCGACGAGGTCACGATGCAGAACCTCGCCGACGTTGGCCACGGCAACTACTACTTCGTCGAGGACACCGCGAAGCTCGGTGACATGTTCGCGCGCGAGCTCTCGGGAATCAGCAGCACCGTCGCCGCCGATGCGCGGCTCGTGCTCGACCCGGCGCCGGGCGTGTTCATCGAAGAGGCCTACGGCTACCAGATGCTGCGCCAAGGCTCGCGCGTGGTGGTCTCGCTCCCCGACCTGCGCGCCGACAAGCCGCTCAAGGTCGTGTTCCGCACGACGCTCGCGCCCGAGCTCGGCGCGCGCAGTGTCGCCAACCTCGAGCTCCACTGGCGCCGCGTCTCCGATGGCGAATCACAGAGCGCGACCGCGCAGCTCTCGACAACTGTGACGAACGATCAGGCAGCGGTCACCGCGTCGATCGACATGCAGGCGACGACCCACATCGAACAAGCGCGCACGGCGCGCGTCCTCGAGGAAGCGACGACCGTATACGAGCGCGATGGCTACGAGGCGGCTCAGCGCGTCCTCGACCATCACCGCAATGCGGTGCACGCGAACAAGAACATCGCGGCGCCGGCCGCGGCTGCGATCGAGACGAAGACGAACGAGGCGATCGTGAACTTCGGCAAGGCGTCTCCGAAAAAGGCCATGAAGGCAGCCCGCGCCGACGCGTACGACCTCGCGCGCTAGCCTGGGTGACGCAAGAAGGAACCGCGGACCGACCAGCCGCTCCCTGATCGAAGCGTCCAACCGCTCGAGCACATGGGCGGGTTAGCGGTCGCTACGCCGGGTTGAGATCGGCGAACTGGACCTGCAGGTCGCGCGTGATCATGACGGCACCGTTGGGCACGTCCTCGAAGCCATCCTTCGGATCGCCATCGCCACCGGACACGAGCAGCACGCCGCGGAATGACTCGTCGCGCGTACCCTTGTCGTCGTTGACCCAGAGGCGGCGCAGGCGCAGAGGAGTGTCCGCGTGAGCGACGACCATCGAGCGGCCGTTGTTCGCGAAGATGTTGCCCAGGCCACCCTCGGGAATGCCGGCCTTGTGCTGCTCGGAGGTCACGAGCTTGATCGTCGCAGCGAGCGCACGTCGGGTGTGCTGGACGGGCAGGTTGGGCTCGTCGACCGCGCCCTCGTCGTGCAGCATCGCGAGGAAGACGTGAAACACGAGCTCACCCGGTGTCTTGCCGCGCAGGTTGCGCCGCAGGTACTCGGGCACGTGCTCGAGCAAGCGCTGCGCGATCGCGTCGAGGTCGGGCTGGTTGCTCATCGCGAACATCCAGCGCCGGAACCGGAACGGCGGCGTATTGTCGGTGCCGCTGAAGCGCTCGTCATTGACGGCCTGGCCGATCGCGCAATCGGTCGAGATCTCGGCGAGCGGCCCACTGAGGTCGATCGGCTTCGCGCTCGACTTCGGCGTGCGCACGAGCAGGACGTCACCACTCTGTGCGTAGGCGAGTCCCCACCGCGTCACCGGCGGCTGCGCGAGCAACACGGCGCGCACGGGTGCCAGCGCGGCTGACAGCCGTTGAGGTTGATTGCACATACAGGCGAAGAGCTTCATCTCTATCTCGCGGAGGGCGCTGCGCTCAGAAGCACGGAGGTGCTGCTGCACTGACAGGACCGACGATCAAGGATCAAGGAACCGACCCGCCACACCCACACAGCCGACGTAGCAAGTATAGGTCCTGCGTGTGGCTGCGCCAATCCCGCATTCGCAACCCGAGCGTGTTCAAGCGCTTGCCGCACTACATGCAGCCAGCGCCGCTGTCAGTTGCGAGAAAACCTTGCCACGGTCCACCTCGTTGAAGACCTCGTGCCGGAGGCCGACGAGGTCATGGTAGGTGGCACCCTTGACGCGGTCGGCGACGCGGCGGCTCGCGGCGGGATCGCACAGCGGGTCGGCACCACCCACGAGCCAGGTGGTCGGGATCGAGATCCGGTCGGCGTGAGCGAGGACGAAGTCCTGGGCGGCGCTCGACTCGGTGAACCAGCGCGACGTCGCGATGTCGAAGTTGAGCTTGTCGGCCGCGTGCTCGGCTTGCTTTTGTTTGTCGGACGTCAGGTCCTCGGACTTGATCCCGTTGGGCTGGCCAAGACCCGGCGCGATGCGGGTCGCGATGCGGGCGAGGAGCTTCTTGTAGGCGGCGACGGGCTTTTTGATCGCGAGATAGGGTGACGAGACGATCGCTGCGGCAGCGCTCGGTGCACGTTCGTCGGTGAGCGCGCGCAGGGTGATCAGGCTGCCGTGCGAGTGACCGAGCAGCACGAGCGGCTTGCCGGGAGCGAGCTTCTGCGCGGCGGTGATGGCGGCGCGAAAGTCGTCGAGATAGGTGGTGAAGCGATCGATGAAGCCGCGTGCACCAGGAGAGTGGCCGTGACCGCGCACGTCGTAGGTCAAGACGGCCCAGCCGGCGTTGACGATCACGTGCGCGACCTCGCGGTAGCGGCCGCAGTGCTCGGCGTAACCGTGAGTGACCAGCACGACACCAACGGGATCGCTCTTGGGAGCGAAGCTCTCCGCGTACAACGCACCCTGCGCCGTCGGGATCGTCGTGAC
>JAYVWH010001207.1:0-1937 GCA_043786265.1 Kofleriaceae bacterium
CGGCTCGTGGCGGCGCGCGTGCATCTCGGTGCCCTCGGCATCGTCACCGAGCTGACGCTTGCCACGGTGCCGAGCTTCGCGCTCGCCGAGGTGATCGAAGCGATTCCGCTCGACCGCGTCGCTGGCGAGATCGAGGCGTTCGCGCGCAGTGCCGAGTACGTCAAGGTCTGGTGGGTGCCGCACACCAAGCGCGCGCTCGTGTTTCGCTATCACCGCACGACCGAGCCGAACCGCGGGGCGAACCCGGCCCGCCAGCGCTGGATCGACGACAAGATCATGCACGCGTGGGTATTCCCGGCGATCTTGCGGCTCGGTCGGATCCCGCAGCTGACGCAGCTGCTCAGCCCCGCGATCAGCCGCACGCTGGTCAAACCGACACGCATCGGCGACAGCTCGCTGATGCTGTCGACGCCGTACCCGGCCCGGCATCGCGAGACCGAGGCGGCGATGCCACTCGCGCACGCCGGTGAGGCGTTCGACCGGCTGGTCCGCACGATCGATCGTGATCGACTGACCGTGAACTTCATCGTCGAAGCGCGCTTCGTCCCGTCCGACCCAGCGTGGATGAGCCCCGCCCACGGCGTCGACACCTGCCAGCTCGGCGCGTACTGCTACGGCGCCGGCGCCGATCCGTACTTCGCGGCGTTCTGGCGCGAGATGCGCGAGCTCGGCGCACGTCCGCACTGGGGCAAGGAGATGGATCATTCGTTCGAGGAGATTCGTGCGCTGTGGCCACGCACCGATGCATTCCGGGCGTTACGCGAGGAGCTCGATCCCACGCGCACGTTCGGCAGCGCGTTTCATACGCGGATCCTAGGGCAGTAGGCGCGGCAGCCGCGGGTTCGCGCTGCGCCGCCACAGGAACGCATCGAGCACGTAGTGGGTGATCTGCGGCATCGCGAGCAGCGGGGCCAAGATCAGCGCGCCGGTGCTGCCGATGTCGAGCCCCGAGCCGAACAGCCAGTCGCGGTCATGCCAGATCGCGCGATCCCACAGCATCTCCTCGACGTACGCGATCATCCAGAGCGTCGCGAGGAAGACGATCACGCCGCGGACGAGCAGCTTCGCGGCCGGTCCGTGCGGCGCCTCGCGCGCTGCGTTGCGCGCGTAGAAGTAGACGAGCGCCATGTACGGCACGCCGTGAATGAGCACGTTCGTGATCGTGAACGCGTAGTCGGTGTTGGTCCCGATGATGCCGACGTACCAGCACGCTGCCGTCGTGACGACGACCAGGTGTTTGCCCCACGACACGCTGTCACGCCGCACCAGCTGGGCCAGCGCACGAACCGAGTACGCAGCGAGCAGCGCGACATAGACGACGCCCGCCCCGCGCACGACCGCCGCCGGCATCGCGCCCGATACGAAATCACCATCGCGCATCCACGCGAACCCGCGCGGCAGCCGCGCGTGCCACCAGAGTAGCGGATAGATCGTCGCCGCGTAGACCGTCGCGCCGTCGAGCCAGCGTCCGAACGTGTCGCGCTCGCCGTTGCGCGCCCTATACAGCATCACCCACCCGTACTGCTGCCGGACGAAGTGAAACACCGCGAGGTACGCGATCACCCGCCAGAATGGCCCCGGCCCCCACGCGTACAGCGTGAACCCGACCGCGTAGGCGGCGATCGGCGTGAGCCCGTACAGCAACGGCCGCCGCTTCCACTCGACCGGATCGAGGTACACGACAAACGCGGTCGACCACACGTGTGCGACGTCCACGAGCAGGACGCCCGTGATCCACGACCACTCCGGCGCGTCCTTGCCGATGCCGAGCGCAGGCGCGAGCGCGACCAGCACGAGTGCGGCGACCGCCGTGCCTCCGAACAGCGCGAGATCGATCGGTGCCGAGAACAACCACCTGCGGGCGCCGCTCATGCGCGCAGCGCCTCCGCGACTTCGCGGGCGGCGCGCAGTCCGTGGTCGAACGCTTCCTCGAACAG
>JAYVWH010001208.1:0-6365 GCA_043786265.1 Kofleriaceae bacterium
TCGATTCCTTGGATGTCTCGGCCTCGCGCGTTGCATTCGTGGGGCGGGTCCCCATCAGCGTCGGTGGCCTGGTCTCGATCGCCGACCGCGCGTCACTCACTGCGGTCAACAGCCCTCTCATGTTTGGAACATTTCCGCCGCGCATGACGCTCGTCCGCGGCGGCGGCGGATTCGCTGCAACCTCTGGGAGCTCGTCGGGCGGGGTCTCGTTCGAAGCGTTCGCTCCCTCGGGCGCGCCGTCGACGGGAGCCGTTCCCGTTCCGTTCGCGAGCGCGGGTTCGGAGCTCTTGTATTACTCGACGATGACCCCAACGGCGGGAGGCTACGAGCTCGTCGCGTACACCATACCAACCTCGGGGATGGTTCACAGCGTTCACGCGGTCGAGGTGGACGCTTCCGGCACGCCGCTCGCGGCGTCGCAGCAGCTCGTCAGCTACAGCACGACCACCATGGTGCACCCGAGCATCGCCGGCGCAGCCCACCGCGTGGCCGTGCTGCGACCGGGCAATTCGGGGGTGACACCCGTGCAGCTCGTGCAGATCTGCAACTGAGGTCGCGTATGCACGACCAACCGCGACGGCCCCGTCGATCACGCCGTCGACATACACGCGCAGGATCGTTCCGTCCCAGGTCGCAGCGACGTGGTGAACCTGGCCGGGTAAGAGCCGCGTCGCCCCTCTGAGCCCGACGACCGAGCCACCTTCCGTCTCGACGCGAATGGAACCTTCGTTGGCCGTGCCGTTCTGCTCGCACATGAGTGCGTAGCCCGTGTTTGCGAGGAACCCTTTGTGGAGGATGCGCGGGTACGGTGCGCCGGTGACGTGATCGAATGACGTCGGTGCGATCCACGCTTCGAGCGTGAACCGCGCTGGTCAGTCGAAGGCGCGGATCGTCCACGAACGACACATAGCCTGTCGAACCATCAAACATCGCGGCAGCATCGGCGTCGTTCGAGAGCAGGCTGGGCGCGCCGAGCGTGACACCACCGACGGCGGTGCCGGACCCGAGGTTACCAGCGTGGTCTCTCGTGTCGGCAAGTCGCAAGTAAACGAGAGGTGTGTCGGCGAGGACCGCACTCGCGTACGTATCGCCCGTGATGTCCACGACGGCACTGTCGTGGCCCACGGCGAACCCCGAGCGACGAGTAGCGGGCGGAGCGCGTGACATTGACGCCGCGGCGCTTGGCGCACGTGGCCTTGTCGACATAGACCGCCTCGGGACACTTCACAGTGTAGCGATCGAGAATCGAGTTGCAGCTGCTCTCGCAGTTCGTGCGGTCGTCGCAGCGAACGCTCACCGAGTACGGTCGGTCCGCATCACGTGCTAGGCTGCTACCAATGGCGACCCCGAGTGGCAAGCCGGATCCGCACCAGGCGCTCTATGACGAGTACCTGGCTGTGCCGGACTACCTCCACGCCGAGATAGTCGACGGGACGCTCTACGTGTCGCCGCGCCCAGCGCCTCGCCACGCGAACGCGTCATCGGTGCTCGGCACCGTCGTGAACGGCGCGTTCCAGCTCGGTCGTGGCGGTCCCGGCGGCTGGTGGATTATCGACGAACCCGAGCTCCAGCTCGACGAGCTTCAGCCGATGGCGCCGGATCTAGCGGGCTGGAGGGTCGAACGCATGCCGGTGCTCCCCGACATTGCGTACTTCACACTGGCGCCCGACTGGATCTGCGAAGTGCTGTCGAAGTCCACCGAACGCGTCGATCGCGACAAGAAGCTGCCCCGCTACGCGGCGCACGGCGTCGGCCACGTGTGGCTCGTCGATGCGATTGCGCGCACGCTCGAGGTCTACACGCTCGGCGAGGATCGCAACTGGCGCACCGCTCGGACGTATGCCGGAAACGTGAAGGTCCGCGCGGACCCGTTCGCGGCGATCGAGATCGATCTCGCTGAACTGTGGGGAGATCCACCCGCTACGGCGCGATGAAGCGCGGCGTGTTCGTCGTCGCATCGAACCGTTCCGGACAACGCCCGAAGGCGCTCGAGCTCACGACGCTCGCATAGCACCCACGTTCTTATGACCGGACGGTTTCGCGGTAACTTTGTCGGATGTCGCTGAGCGCTCGGTTTGCGGAGCACTTTCCCGTCGAGGTCGAAGACACCATCGTTTCGATCCCACACGTCGAGGAGGCGGACGATCGAGTGACTCTCACGACAATCGTCGAGGTCGACGGAAACGCGTTCGAGTCGACCTGCGTCGTCGAGCGCGCGGTACGTGGAAGGTTTGGAGCCGAGCGCAGGCCTGTACCGCCGGCAGAGGTGGATCCCGCCACGCTCGCCGCCAACGTCCGCTACCACCTGACGCGGGGCGCATCGTGGTGTACGGGCTCGCGTTTGGCACGGGAGATCGTCTCGCACTGGCGTGGGGATGAAGCGGCTCAGCGTGTGAGCGACTGGACCGTCGGGGCGTTCGGTTCCCGCCGATTCGAGGGATGTGGATCAGGCGGCGGTCGCGTTGCGGTCAGGCGCTTGATGGATCAGAAGGGCCACTGCTCGCGCTCGCGAGCGAGGCGCGCGAGGACGCGGCGGCGGTAGTCGTCGACGGTTTCGCGTCGCGCACGTCCGGGAAGTGGACCGACTGACCATCGAGGTCCTGGTGGGGATCGAGCGACGACTGCTTGATTCAGGCGTCACGGTCGACCTGTCGCCCGCTACGAGGGCCATGAGAGGCGAGTTCGCGAAGCTCGTTCGTGCGCTCGCGAAGGAAGGCAGTCCGAAGAAGGTTCCGAAGAAGGCCGTCGCGAGGACCCCGAAGAAGACGACCGCGAAGAAGACGACCGCGAAGAAGACGACCGCGAAGAAGACGACCGCGAAGAAGACGACCGCGAAGAAGACGACCGCGAAGAAGGCGGTCGCGAAGACCGTGAAGAAGACGACCGCCCGTCGCCGATGCTAGTCTCGTCCGTGGAAGTCAGCGGACGGAATCCGTCCAGGTCTTCGCGAAACGCACTCGCGCTGGAACCGGCGACCGGGCTGCCCTCCGATCCGTCGTCAAACTCGCAGCTCGCACTGACGTACTGGAGCGGGACCGTATCGGCAACAGCCATTCCCATCAGGAACGAGACGACCTCCGCCGACCAACTTGCGGCGGGGGCCGGTGCCGGAAAGTCGAGCCGGCCAGTGGCGAGGAGCGGAATGCCGCGCACGTTCACGAAGACGTGGGTGAGCTGGTAGCCACTTGATGGTCCGCCGAAGTGGATCATGATCCCGCCGCGCATTGGATCACCCGTAAGCCGCCGCCAAAGGGCGTGCTTCGAGTAGCAGCGCGTCGCGATCGAACAGCCGCGCGAAGACGGGCGTCAGCGTGGTAACTACGAGCGGGGCCTTCGAGTCGATTGGTGTGGGTATATCCGCACCTCCTTCGCTATGGACCTACCCTGGCTGGTCGCACTGTATTTCCTCGACGCTCCTCTGGCGACGTTGCACATGATAACAAATTTCCGTATATTGTTATCATGCTGCGCACACAGATCAGCCTCTCGGCCGAGGAGATGCGCGCCGCGCGCAATGAGGCCCAGCGGCTGGGCATCTCGCTCGCCGAGCTGCTCCGGCGCTCGCTGCGCACTCTCCTGCCCGCGAACGGCTCGAAGCCGTGGATGAGGTACGCCGGCATGATCGAATCTGGGGACGCTGCATCGAGCCAACGGATCGACGATGTGATCTATGGCCAGAAAGACTAGAGCGCGACCGCGCGCGTACGTCGACACGTCCGCGCTGATCGCATTCCTCGACAAGTCCGACAGTCACCATGCGTTGTTCCGGCGCCTGTTCTCTGATCCGCCCGCGCTCGTGACGACTGCGCTGGTGCTCGCGGAAGGTCACGGCTGGTTCCTGAAGCGCTTCGATCGCACCCGGGCGCTTCAGTTTGTCGCATTCACCGAAGAGCTGCGCCCGCTGCGCCTCCTACCGGTCCGGACCGAGGAACACGCGGGTGGCGTCCTCCAGCTGCGGAAGTTCTCGGACCAGGACCTGACGCTGACCGATGCTGTCGGTCTCCACGTGATGCGCGAGCTCCGCATCACCTCCTGCTGGTCGACCGACTTCCACCTCGGACTCACGGGAGTCCCGCTGATCGTCGATTCTCACTGAGAACGTCGGCGCATGGTCACGGAGAACGTCGGCGCACTCGCCGTTTGCGCGTTCGCGCAGTCGTCGCGCGGCTCTGGCTCGACAACTCTGCGTCGAGAGCTTCGCGCCGCACTCGCATGGACAGACGAAACACGTAGTCGGTCGGTCCCACCGCACGCAGGGTGTTGCGTTGCACGACACAACGAAACATCAGAGGTATCGGAGCGGATCCACGCTGATCAGACGCGCAGAGGTGGCTCGAGCCCCGACAGTTCTCGGCACGACAGCGTCGAGCGCACTCGCAAGCCCACTGGCTCAGGCGCCGCAGATCTCGCGCACGACGGCGTCGAGTACCTGGGCTCAAAGCCCGCAGATCTCGCGCACCACCGCGTCGAGAACCTCGACGCCCCAGGCGAGGCAAACCCACGTGGGGCAGGCGCCGCAGATCTCGCGCACCACGGCATCGAGAACCTCGACGCCCCACGCGAGGCCCGCCACAGGAACGCGCTCGTTGTGACCGTGGAACATGTCGGCGAACTTGATCCCCGAGCCCTTCTCGATCTTGACCGGCGAGAAGCCGTACCAGCGCGCACCCATCTGGGTGAAGTACTTCGCGTGCCTTTCGCACTCTCGGACACGCCGCGGAAGATGTTACCGCCGCCAACCACGACGGCGATCTGCACGCCCAGCTTCGCGGTTTCGGCGATCTCGGCGGCGACAACGCGCAGGACGCCGGGATTGATCCCGTAGCCCTGATCACCCAGCCGGTTGTCGTGGACCGGCGACACTGTTTGTCGTGAATCCGCGACGCTGCCCAGTAAACTGATTCGGTTGCGCACCTGGTCGATCGTGCAATCCTCGTCGGACTGGCGACCACGGCACACGCAAAGCGTTTGATGTGCGCGCCACCGCTCGCCGCTCCCGAGCGCATCGAGGGCACGCTTGGCGATGGCCCGGACCACATCGAGCTGTGGACCACGCCAGCACGCCCGTTCGTCTGCATCGGCAACCTGCTCGCGACCCTCGGCGATTTCATCGTCGTGCCGCGGTCCATCCTCCGCGTCGCGATGCAGGCCCTCCGTGGCGATGGTTAGTCGCCACACACGTTGATTGCATCGAACGTGTTCACCAGTGGCGGTGTGGTGGCGCCAGCGCCAGCGCCCAGCTCGATCTGCACCGACACGTCCACGGGGAACAAGTCGGAGGTCCCCAGCGTCGTCCAGCTCTGCGAATTGGACGAGTAGTCCGCGGCCCACCGGAGACTCGCGCGATCGATACGCAGACGCCACCACCGCATCAGTTGCGGATCGTACGCGACCGTTGCGTAATTGATGCCGACGGTCGTGAGCTTCAACACGCCGAACCCGGCGTAGATGTACAGAGCCGCGGGGCCGTTGGTCACGCCAAACCACGCGTCGCCCTGGATCAGCGACACCTCGGCGACGATGCCCGTGTCCGCGAGTGGTGCGGCGGCCAGCTCCGTGCAGAAAGCTTTTCCCATGTCGGCATTGACCGCGATCCGCAGCTGCGAGCTACCGATCGAGGCCACTGCGCCGTTCGTGGAGAGCGTGCCCCACGGCGCGCACGGCACGCTGTTGTCGAATCCGTCGGGAGCGCGCCCCGCGACACACCCCTGGGGTGGCTCTGCGCTCGCGTCCGGAATCAGCGCGTCGAGCTCGGGCGTCACCTCGACGAGGCCGAACAAGCCATCGCATCCGGGCACGAGTAACGCCATCCAGGCGAGACGCAACACACCCGATGATATCGCGGGCTTCGACGACGGTGAGTGACGAACGGCCAACAAAGCCTTAGATGTGAGCCTTGCGAGGCAAACCATGTCCACGATCACCCAACTGCGGCTTGATCGCCGAGCCGATTTGGCTCGGGAGGCGGCTGCGCGCTCGCGCGAGTACGCCCGGCTGTGTTTTTGCCCGGTGAGTCACTGGATGTCGAGGAGCTCGGCGCCGGTGAGATCGGCGCGTTGCTCGCGGCGCCGCTCGCGGATGGCGAGACGCTGTCCGATCCAGCGCACCCGATCGTGCTCGAGACGATCCGGACGGCCCGTCGGCGAGCGTCATGCCAAGGTCCGGACGGTGACCGCGCCGTTCACGCGCCCCCCGCGTGCGTAGTTTGGCTAGGTTCGAGGTTGTTGTCGGGACCGCCAAACCTAGCCACGCTATGAGCATGGCGGTCACTCTCCCAACAGGCGTCATCGAGTAGCGTGGCTAGGTTTGGCGGTCCCGACAACAACCTCGAACCTAGCCAAACTACGCACGCGGGGGGCGCGTGA
>JAYVWH010001209.1:0-3202 GCA_043786265.1 Kofleriaceae bacterium
GCGATCATCTCGCGCAGACCGCGCAGCAGATGGAGCCGATCAAGGCCGCGGGAATCGGCGATCCATACGAGTTCGCCGACGCCGGCCAACGCGTCCCGCTCGAAGCGATTCACTTCTGGCAGGACAAGATCGCGGCACAGGGACCAGTGATCGATGGCTATGCGGAACTTGGACTGGCATCCGACGGCAGGACGATGCTTGCGACGATTCATCCTAATGACGGGTCGGCCCCTGTGGTTGTAGAGGTCGACGGCGTCCCGGTGGTCTCGACGGGCTTCACACATGAAAACGCGCCTGGTGCGCGCGGCAAGTCTCCCCGTCAGGCGCTCGTCGAGATCGACAAGGCCCTTGCCGCCCTGTTGGCGGATCCGCAGGTCGGTGCGATGGCGCAGCACGCACGCGGAGAACTCGCCAAGCTCAAGGGCATCAACGAGGGAGATGCTTGGAAGGCTCTCGATGCGATTCCTGCCGAGCTACGTGGCAAGCTGGTCACGTTGCAAGGACCAGCGCTCGACATCCTCGAAGCAACGAAGAACTTCGCGGCACTTCGCGCCGACGATCCGGGACACGTATTCTACGGCGATGAGGCGAACCAGCTGTCAGACGAACAGATCGCTCGCATGCACGATGTCGTGATCGCCGGCCCTGGTGGAACCGGCATCAGTGCCGCCGAGATCATTCTCGGCAAGAACGCGCAGGCACATGTCACGATGATCGGGAAGGACTCCCCAGCAGGGCTTGCAGAGAACGATCAGTTCCGTGCGGTTGTTGCCAACCATGGCACACGCGAGCTGTGTGCGCGTCTTCATATCGAGCCCGGACGCGTCGATGGTCGCTTCGAGATCCACGACGGCTATTACCTTGGCGCGGTGAAGAAGGTGAACAGCAAGTACGACGTCAATGCTCGCGCCGCGGAGACCGGTCGTGGGCCGCTCGCGGACGAAGCCGCGCAAGGCGACACCTATATCTCTGCTATGGGGCGCTTCGAGGATCTCCCACCTCCGATCGCCGCCATGGCGAGTGAAGCCGAGCGAGCAGGTGGGTCCGTGCGCCAAACAGCGCTCAAAGACGACGATGGGTTTTACATTGGGTACAGCTTGGTGATCCGGCAACCGAACGGCTCCGAAGTGAAGGTGGACGTCACCGGCGCAGCCTCTCGGTATGCCGACACTTCGAAGATGTCGGGGCGCCATGCAGACATCGTGAAAAAGTCTCGCGAGCACGACGCACCGCCGGAGAGCGGTATCTTCGATGGCAGTTATGCGGCCTCTGCTCGTCAGGCTGCCCGGTATCGTAGCGATCGGAAAGGAAGGGTTCTCGAATGACCGCGACCATGACGTATGAGGAGTGCATGCTTGCGGTACTGGCGTCGCCCGAGGACGACGCGCCAAGACGCGAACTGGCGAACGTACTGCGCGCGACCGATCCGGCGTGGGCGAAGTTCATCGATCTGCAGCTGGATCACACTGCGCGGAACAGAGCGAGACGCATTGATTCGACGCTGCATGATGGAGACTTGCTCGCACGACACCAACAGAAATGGACGCGCGATCTGAGGTTCTTCCTTGGCGAGATGGCCCCTGGTCACGGACACATCGAGTTTCACCGCGGCCTGCCCTGGTCATGTTCGATGAGTCCGTACACGTTCCTCGAAAAGGGGGAGTACATCTTCACCCGTCTTGCCCCGATTCGGAGCATCCGATTCTTCCGCGATCCTGAAGGCGCGGCGTTTCCGGCCAAGGAGATTGCGGCGTCACCCCTGCTAGCCCGAATCGACGAGCTCGACTTTCGCGGCGCGCTCGGCTTGAATGATCTCGAGGTAATCGCCGCGAGCGATCAACTCAAGCGCGTGATCGCTATGGATATCCGCGAGACTCCGGTTACCTCCGCGACCTGGGAAGCGTTTGCTAGCAATCCGCTCACGCGGCGATGCTTTTGGATCCGCAGTGACTATGAGGTACCGAGCGACGTTGGGCCGATTGCCGAGTGCTCGGCCAGGTTCGACATCTATCCCTACCGGCACTTCGAGATGAGCGAGGAGGGAAGGGCGCTGGAGCGTGCGCATGGATACCTTCCATGGCTTCATGATGACAACGTCTGCGATTGGCCGGACGCGCATTACTGGCTGGAGCACAAGGTCCTTCCGCTCTTCGTGCCCGGCTCCGCCCACGACGCGCCGACGGTGTACGGCTCCGGACTCAAGGATCCCGTCAAACGCGAGCCCCGTGCGCGCTTCGACAAGCGCGACTTCGACTCGGTCCACTAACAGCTCGAATGCAAACGAATCATGAGACGCGGGAGGCGGGGCCACTGGCGATAGGCCACGCGCTTGCAGTTTCGTACGATCCTTCGCAACCGTGGCCGGGGCTGCCCGATAGAGCTTACGAAATGACGACCTGGAGCCTGATCAAGATCGTGCACGACGAGGTGCTCGCAAGTGTGGCTGGACATCCGAACGCGCACACGTTCTCGCGGACCAGCTTCTGTCTCGCGCCCGAGTCGTGGCGTGCACTCGAAGAATCGGAGCTCGAGATACGACTCGAGACCCTCATCGAGGCCGGCTACGCAAAGCGAAACTACGCGCTGAAGGGATGTGACGATACGACTCCCATGCAGATGATCGGCTGGGACTTCGAGTGGGTGCCCGACAGCGAGATGTCGACGCGACCGTGGACTGCCGCGTTTCATGGGTTTCGCATCCGCGAGGATGGAAGGGAGTGGCACATCGTGAACCACCGCGAGGTTGGTGATCTCTTCGACAAGCATCTCCTTGGAGCAGCACAGTGATGTCGCGGATCGCGGTAGCGATTCTTCTATGCGGGTGCAAGGCCGAGCATCGCGATCAAGAGACCTTCGACGAGTCGGTCGAGCTGACTAAGCTGGACGTCGCGAAGTACATGTGGGAGGCGTATCCGTCGTGGCAAAGGGCTCACCCGAGGAAGGACTGCCCGACGCTCGAAGAGCTGAACGAGTACCTGGACAAGACGAGTCTGAAAGATCGCTGGGGCCATCGTTACAAGCTCCTCTGCGGTGACCGGGTGCCGCCAGTTGGTCAGAGGTACAGGTTGGCCGTGCTCTCGTTGGGCCCCGACGGCAGTGAAGGGACTGCCGACGACATCAGATCGTGGGATAGCCGCGATGAACGTTGATGCAACCGCCCCCGCAGCGCAGCGCGCTTCCAGTCAAGAAGGGCCTTCCGCTC
>JAYVWH010001210.1:0-3844 GCA_043786265.1 Kofleriaceae bacterium
CGCGGTGAGGTCGTCGCCAACGACTCCGATCCGGAGGGCGATCCTCTGCATGTCATCAGCGTCAATATCCCGGGCAGTTACGGAGCGTATGGCCGCGTCATCGACGATACGATCGTCGAGCTCAATCTCAGCGGGGACACCTCCGTCTTCACGTACACGGTCTCTGACGGGACCGACACGAGCAACACGGCGAGGATCGACATCGTCCGGATGGCACCATCGGCCACTCTCGCGGTCGAGCCGAACACGACTCGCAATCTGGGCGTGATCTTTGGCGACGTCCGCGATCCGGACGACGTCGAGCTTGTCACCCCACCCGGGCACGGCACCCTCGGCATACTGCCCGACCTCGCCTATCAGCCGGCGCTGGATTACTGCGGAACCGATTCGGCGCTGTTTCGTGTCCACGGGGCCAACGGGACGATCGATGTGACGGTGACGTTTCACATCGAGCTGGCACTCTCCGGGGAGCAGGCCACGGTCGCGCTCGGAACGCGGTCGACGGTAGGTGTCCTCGCGAACGACACTGCCGGTCTCGAGCTGGTATCGGTGAGCAACTCGCTCGCGACCATCACCGCAGGCAAGGACGCCCTCGAGGTCAACCCACCCACGACACAGAGTGGCTCGTACTCGATCGTCTACACGGCGCGCGATGCTCGCGGCTGCGAGGGCAGCGCCACGTTGACCCTGGCCGTCGAGTATCCGACCAGCGTTATCGTCGGCGCCGGCAAGACCGGCGACTCGTTCGACCCCACGTCGTCGGCAGATGGTCGTTACGTCGCGTTCACGTCCTCGGATGCGACGCTGGTCAACGGCGACACGAACGGGGTCTCGGACGTGTTCGTACTCGACACGCAGACGGGCACGATCGAGCGCGTCTCGGTCACGAGCAATGCCGCTCAGGCGAACGACGTGAGCTCGAGCCCGACGATGTCGCTCGACGGTCGCTACGTCGCGTTCTCGTCAAAGGCGACGAACCTCGCCGCAGCTGACACGACCGGACTCGAGGATATCTACGTCCACGATCGCGTGACAGGCACCACGACACTCGTCTCGGTCAGCATCGACGCGACGGGGTCGAACCAGGCATCGCTGATGCCGCACATCTCGGCGAACGGGACGCGCGTCGTGTTTCTGTCGCAGGCAACCCGGCTCGTCGCCGGCGACTCGAACGGCGTCGCGGACGTGTTCGTGCGCGACCTGAACGCGGGCACGACGATCCGCGCGTCGGTCGATGTCGATGGCAACCAGGTCGCCTTTCCATCGCTGGCGCGGCCTCGGATCAGCGGGGACGGACGCTACGTCGTGCTCGCCGCGAATGGCGCGTTCGATGCGCCGTTGACGAATGTCATCGGCACGTTCGTCGTCGATCTGACGAACCTCGCGATCGAGCGAATCAGCAATACGACCGATGGCCTGGACATCGATACCAGCGGGCGCCACATCGTCTACGGCTCGATGTTCGGCGCGCAGAACGTACTCGACCGCGTCGTCGATACGACGACGGTAATCGACTACGGGCTGTCACCAGCACTGTCGCCAAATGGCAACTGCGCGGCGGTCGTGCGGACGAACAAGAGCATCGTCGCGAGCTGCGGCGGCCCCGTCGTCGCGGTGATCGTCGACCGCGGGGGGACGGCCGTGGCCGTGACGCCGCTGCGCCGCCCGGCGATGTCGGGCGACGGTCGCTGGGTGGTATTCGCCACCTCGGAGTGGCCCGGTGAGGTTGGACATTACGTGCTCGTCCGCGTCTGGAACCGCGCGTTCACGCCATGACGTAAGCGTCTTACAGCCGCTCGCCGGGCCGCGGAAACGTGATCAGCTTGTCGCGTTGCGCAAGGTCCTGCGCGTAGACCCAGGCCGGGGAGCGGTACTTCCGTGACACACGGATCTCGTCGAGGCGGCCGTTGAATGCGTCGCTGCTGTGACCCAGGCGAAGCGAATTCGCGGCTGGCAGGATTGGTGATATCGCCGCGAAGCCATCGACCGCGGAGACGAGCCCGTCCCGATACAGCCACAACTTTCGGCCATCGTACGCGTAGACGATGTGGGCCCAGCGGCGCGTCACCAGCACGGCCTGCAGGTAGGTTGGCAGCTCGTTGCCCGCGCTCGCGAACGTCCAGTCGGTCTGCAGCACCATCACGCCGGGCAGATTCGTGCGCGGCAGGAATCTGCCGAGGTGCGCGCCCGCATCGTTCTCGAGAACGCGTGGCTCACCGACGATGGTCTCGCCATCGGCGTAGTCCAGGTAGATCGAGACTTCGAACGTGAACGCCTCCCAGTCATCGAACAGCTGCGTGTTCGGGGAGCCATACGCTAGCTCGCTCGTGCGCTTGCCGAATCCGACCGCGTTGCCGAGCGGGCCCGCGGCGATCGTGACATCGGTCGGCCGGACGTCGAACGTGCGCCCGGCGGAGCTCGTGAAGGCGGCGGTTGCGCCATGCACCACGAGCTCGTAGTCGGACCACAGCACAGCGGTGTCTTCATGCCCCGCCGAGTCGGCACCCGCGTACATGAGAATGCGGTCAGTGATCGAGCGCGCATTGATCGTCGGGACGCGGACCCAAACGACGGACGCGCCGGCGGGATTCCAGACCTCGATCTCGAACGGTAGGTCGGCGTTGGTGTCCGGATCGTGGAACCGAAGATCCGTCGCAGGCGTGATCACGGCCTCGTAGTTGACGCGGGTGCTGTCGAGAAATACCGGCACCGGAAAACCGACAAGGTCTTCGTCGCCGTCGGAGTTGTCGAAGGTCAGCGTTCGCGGGTTCTCGTTCACCAGGCCGGTCTCGTCGAGGTTGAAGACCGCGTTGCAGCCGCCGAGCAACACACCAACGAGCATCCACCGTGACACGGAATCAGGGTATCCGGTTTTCATCAGCTCTATGCCGCGTTCCTACGTACGATTCCCTTTCCCCTGCCCCGTATCTGCAGTGCGCCGGCGGCACATGCGCGGTGTCGCCGCAAAATCGCGGCGCAGATCGCCGCTCTGGTGCCGTCACCAGCGGCTGAGCGGCGGTGCGGGAGATGCAGCGTGTTTGCGTATGAAATCCTTGAATCGAATGTTTCTCGTCACGCTGGGAACCACATCCCTCCTGTTCACCGGGTCCAGCCTTGGTGATTCGGTGAAAGCGCCGAAGCCTGATCGCGACATGCAGAAGGTGCTCGACGCACTCGCCGGACTCGGAGGAAAACCTCTCGAGACCCTGACGCCCGAAGTCGCACGGACGCAGCCGACGCCCGCCGACGCGGTAAAGGTCGTACTGACGAAGAAGCTCGGCAAAGCGCCGGCACCGGAGGCCGTCGCGAAGGTTGAAGACCGCACGTACGGCGACGCCAACATCCCCCTGCGCATCTACACCCCGAAGGGCAAGGGCCCGTTCCCGGTGATCGTCTACTACCACGGTGGTGGCTGGGTGATCGCGGACCTCGATGTCTACGACGCGTCGCCGCGCGCGCTCGCGAATGCAGCAGGGGCGATCGTGGTGTCGGCGCACTATCGCTTGGCTCCCGAGAACAAGTTTCCCGCAGCGCACGACGATGCGTTCGCCGCGTACCGCTGGACCCTCGACAACGCAACGAGCTTCGGCGGCGACCCGGCCCGCATCGCGGTCGCTGGCGAGAGCGCGGGTGGCAACCTCGCGTTCAACACCGCGATCCGCGCGCGGGACGAGAAGTTGACCATGCCCGTTCATATGCTGCTGGTGTATCCGGTGGCCGGCGCTGACATGACAACGCCGAGCTACGTCGCCAACGCGAAAGCGAAGCCGCTGGGCAAAGCCGGGATGGAGTGGTTCGTGAAGCACGTCTTCTCGGATCCAAAGCAGGCCAAGGACCTGCGTAT
>JAYVWH010001211.1:0-5654 GCA_043786265.1 Kofleriaceae bacterium
GGGAGCTGGGATTCGGCGCAACCCACCATGTTCACGGTGACGAGCGACGAGCTGTTCGGACACTGGTCGACGCTATCGCCGACGCCGTCGTGGTCCTGATCGCACTGCGTACCGCAACCGGTGTCGTTCGTGCCCTGCGAGCCGGTGCCGCCATCGGAGACCCCGGGGTTCGCGTTGGCGCACCCGAGTAGACCTCCGAACAGAAGCGCTGCGGCTCGCAATTGGCTGGACGTGCGCTTCACACTTACCTCCTCCACGATCCCATGCTCGTCGGAGCCCGTCAACGCCGGCTTTGAAACGTGCGTGCTCGCTCCCCATCCATACCCCGCTCCCGAGACGGCCGATCTCGGGCCTCATGCATACTGAGGATGCGTGTCCGTGGAAGGCAGTCCGAAGGAGCTGGAGTTCGATGCGGCGCGCATGCTCGAGGCCGCGCGCGCGATCGAGCTCGAGGCGACCAAGCGGGTTGCAGCGCTGCGTGCAAAGGCGGGGCAGCGCAAGGCGGCGCTCGAGGCTGCAGAACAACAGCAGCAGCAACAGCTGGCCGAGGATAACGCCGACCTGCTTGACGCCACCGACGTCGAGGTCGATGACGACGAGCCGCAGAGCAAGCTTGCCCCACCACCCGTGCCGCAGACGCGTGCGAAGACAGCACCACCGGCGCGAGCCACGACGGCGTCCGATGCACCCCGCGCCCGGCTCCCTGGCTTACCACCGCCGCGCGAAGCCGTGATCAAACCGCCCGCGCCCGCGCCAGTGCTCAAGACGCGAATGCAGACGAGCGATGACTTCACCCGCGGATGACCAGGGCGCACGCGAGCGGCGGCAGCTATCGGTCTGGTAGGGCGTCAGACCGCATGCCCGAGGTGTCGGCAGCTCATGAGGTCGCCGCGTTCGTGGAGAAGCCACCTGCACGGCCGGAGCTGCGAGCTGCCGGCGCGCTATGGAACACGATGGTGATGTGCGGAACGGTCGACGCTCTTTGGGACCTCGGCCGGAAGGCCGAGCCGCAGCTGCTCGACATCCTCGATTCACTCGCGGCGAAGATCGGCCGCATTCAGGGGCAACAGCCAATCCACGCCGTCGCGAAGGGGCCCTGCACTGACAGTCAGGGCACCGGGTCCGGCAGGTTCTCGACCACACGCTCGAGCTTCGCGAGATCGATCGGCTTCACCAGATGTTCGGCGAACCCGGCATCGGCCGACTTCTGTTTGTCAGACTCCTGATCACGCGCGGTGACCGCGACGAAGTGCAGCTCCCGGGAGGGCACCCGCATCTCGCGGAGCCGGCGGGCGAGCTCCCAGCCATCCATGATCGGTAGGCCGATATCGACGAGCGCGACATCGGGCTGGAACGAACGCGCCACGGTCAGCGCCACCGGCCCGTTGTGCGCCAGCGCGACCTGATAGCCCAGCTGTTCGAGTCCCCGCTTGAGCGCGGCAGCGGTATCGTCGTTATCCTCGACGAGCAGCACCCGCTTTCGCGTGCGCGACACCGCGAGCACGGTCTCGGCGGCCTGTGCTCCCACTGCCTCGGCCGGCACCTCGATCGTGCACTCGGTGCCATGACCGACGCCGGCACTCCGCACCTGGATCGTGCCCCCGTGAAGCTCGATGAGGTTTCGTGCGATCGCGAGGCCGACGCCGAGCCCGCCATTCGTTTGCGGGTCGCCGAAGGCTTCGAATACCGACGACAAGCGCTCGCGCGAGATTCCGGCACCGACGTCCGCGACCGTGATCCGCACGTTCGGCCCCGAGCGCCCCGCATCGATCGAGACACGCGAGCCGGGCGGGCTGAACTTGGAGGCGTTCATGACGACGTTTGCGACCACCTGCGCCAGACGTCCGACGTCACAGTTGCTCACGAGCCCACTCCGCGCGACGCGCGTGAACACCTCGGTCCGGCGCTCCTGCAAGAGACCGTGAACGCGCTCGAGTGCGCGATCGACGACGACGGCGAGCTCCGCCTTCGCGTGCTGGAGCTTGATGGTGCCGCGCGACAGCCGCGAGATATCGAGCAAGTCGTCGACGAGCCGCGTGAGCTGCCAGACCGACCGCTCCATCAGCTCGATCTCGGGCGACGGCGACTTGAGCATCAGAGTCTGGATGGTTGTCGACAGCGCAGAGAGCGGGTTGCGAAGCTCGTGTCCGAGCAGCGAAAGAAAGTCGTCCTTCGATCGGGACGCCGCGCGCTCCGCGCCGATCTGGACGCGCGTACTCGACAGCTCGAGCTGCGTGCGGATGCGGGCACGCAGCTCCCGTGCCGAGAATGGCTTGATGATGTAATCGTCGGCACCCGCGTCGAGACCGTCGATCCGCGCCTCCTCGCCGGCACGGGCCGACAAGATGATCACCGGGATGTGGCTCGTGATCGGATCGGCGCGCAACTCGCGCAACAGGGCCATGCCGTCGAGGCCGGGCATCATCACATCCGTGAGCACGAGGTCCGGCGGGTTGCGCCGCGCGGACTCGAGCGCGGTCGTCCCGTCGCCAACCGCATCGACGACGCAGACATCCTCCAGGAGGCTGGCAACGTAGGCGCGCATGTCGCGGTTATCGTCGACGAGCAGCACGCGTGGCCGGTCAGCGCTGCCCCCATGCCGCACGACACCTCGCTCGGTGGGCCACGACGTCGCCTCGCCGACAAACGCGTCAGCGTCGACGGGCGCGCCAGGAGTCTCCGGCCGATGATGCGTCTGCTCCGCGGGCAGATGGGCAAATCCGGTCTGGAGCGTCACCGTGAAAGCGGAGCCGCGACCGGGCTCGCTGGTCACCGCAATAGTGCCGCGGTGCAGACGCACCAGCTCGCGAACGAGCGCGAGGCCGATGCCGGAACCCTCGTAGCTGCGTGCACGCACGCCTTCGATGCGATGGAATCGCTCGAACACCACCTGAAGGTGTGCGGGATCGATGCCGACTCCACTGTCTTGCACGACGAGGCGGATCCCGCCGTCGGCTTGCTTGACCGTGACCTCGATCCGACCGTCGAACGTGAACTTGTATGCGTTAGATAGGAGGTTGAGCACCACGTGCTCCCAGGCACGGCGATCGACATACACCGGCTCGTCGAGCGGCTCGCAGCGAATGTCGAGCTGTAGACCAGCGGATTCGAACAGCGACCTGAAGCTCTCGGCCACCTCCGCGGTGACTCCAGCAAGCTCGGTTGGCTCGTACTGCATCGATGCCCGTCCGCCCTCGATGCGGGAGAAATCGAGCAGACTATTGACGAGCTTGCGCAACCGGACCGCGTTCCGCTTGACCAGCTCGAGTTGGGCCTGCTGCGCTTCGTCCTCCGCACTTACAAGGAGCTGCTCGATCGGCCCGAGCATGAGCGTCAGCGGCGTCCGGAACTCGTGGCTGATGTTCGAGAAGAACTGCGTCTTCACGCGATCGAGCTCGACGAGCGCCTCGGCACGCTTTCGCTCATCTTCGAAGGCGCGCACACCGGCGAGTGTGGTGCCGATCTGAGAAGCAAGCAGGTTGAAGAACGTCTGATAGCCGGCGTCGAGCGGCCGTCGCGGGCCCACGCCAAACACGAGGACCGCGTTGAGTGTGTCCGGCGTAGAGCGGATCGGAATCGCGATCAGCTGCGTGACCGGCTCGGGCCAGTGACGCCCGGCAAGCTCGACGGTGAGGGTGGCCGGCTGTTCGAGCTTGTCGAAGCGTCCGTCCTCGATCAGCGCCGGGAATCCGGCCTCGTCTTCCGCCAGGCGCACACGTGCGACAGACCGGAGAGTGCCGCCATCCTTGAGGTAGAGCACCGCGCACGGAATGTCATCGAGGCTGTCGTGCAGGACAGCCGAGACCGTATCGCACGCCTCCGCGAGCGTCCGCTCTGCCGTCGGCCCAGTCAAGCGCCGAAGCGTTTCGAGCCGACGGGCGCCGATCACCTGCTCGGTGTTCTCGACGCAGGCGCAGAACATGCCGTCGACGGATCCGGTCTGTCCGAAGATCGGACTGAACGAGAACGTGACGAAGACTTCTTCCGCGGGCAGCGCGCGAGTGAAGAACATCGGAATGTTCTCCGACCAGCTCGCGACGCCTTCCCCGAACACGCGACCGATCATCGGTCCGATCTCGTCCCACAGCTCCGCCCACGCTTCACGCCCCGACCGCGCGAGCACTCCTGGGTGCTTCGCTGCGCCAAGGAACGTGATGTACGCATCGTTGTAGAACAACGTCAGATCGGGTCCCCACCACACGTGCATCGGGAACCGAGACGCGAGGCAGATGCCGAGCGCGGTACGCAACGCCGACGGCCACGCCTCGGGTGCACCCAGTGGGTGCTTAGTCCAGTCCATCGCACGCAGGCGGCCAGCCATCTCGCTATCACCGGGAAACACCTGTCGGAGCAGCTCCATCGGGAGCACGACACCACGCTACCGCCGCTCCCGCAATCACGAACCTGTGGGCTCACGCTCGTTTATCCGCCGTCAGAATGTGCTCCCGCGCCCACCGGAACGTAGCGTTTTGTCGCGACGTTCTCACCGAGGAGAAATCGGGGCGATTGGCGTTCTCATCTCGCGCTCCCAGCACTAGGCTGTCCACGGCGTGCTGGTAATCATTCATTCCGGTCAAACCGGCGTCGAACGCGGCGCCCATCGAGCGGCCGTCGCCATGGGCGCTTCCCTTGCGGGGTTCATGCCGCTGGAGCGTCGCGACGAGCTCGGGCTCGTTCCGCCCGACGTCGCGCAGAACCTGACGCCGTGCTTCGAGCGGGGGCCACGTCCCGCGCTGCGCGCGAACGTCGCGCTTGCGTCTGGCGTACTCGTTGTCGTTCCCGTTGCAGCCACACCGGGAAAATTCACCGCGATCAACGCCGTGCTCCAGGCGATCCGGTCTGCCCGATTGCCGTCGTTTGTGTGCGATGCGCTGACAAGCCTTGATGATGTCTCGTACTGGGCGAAAGCTCTCCCCGAAAGCTCGGGCTCCACGCGAGTGATGATCACCGGGCCGCGAGCGACGCGGTGGATCGACGGCGAGAAGGTCTCGCGCAGGATGGTTACTGCGATCGGGATGACAGACTGATGGATGACCGCACCCGTGACCTCGTCGTGATCGGCGCGTCCGCCGGGGGGGCGCCTAATCGGTTCCTTGTGGGCCGCTGATCTGGACCTTCAACATGTCTCCCTCAGGCGCGCCGGTGAGGGTGTAGGTCACGACCTCGCCGTCGCAGTCCAGATCCCCGACCGCATGCGCGACGAACGTTTTGCCGTCGGTCGACGTGTAGTCGTAACGAAACATATGCGGATTGTCGATCGAGAAGTCGAGCTCCTTCCACACGGGCTGGTTCACCCACGCGGCAGGCTCGGCGCACTTGCCGTGGGGACCTTGGCAGCACGGCGTGCTCGGGGTCAGCGGCGCGGCGCCGATAGGCAGCGTGCTCGTCTGGGCATAGATCGCCTTGAGGTACTTGGCGAGCCGGTTCAGCTGCAGCGATGCCTCGGACGACTTGGCCCGGTGCATGTACTGCATGAACGCTGGAATCGCGACCGCTGCCATCATGCCGATCGCGGCGGTTGGGATCATCAGGCCGTTGTAGCCAGCCGCCAGATCGGCGGCGAGCGGGGAGGATGGTGATGCGGCGGCGATCGCCACCGCCTGGTCACGCGCACGCCCGGCCATGATGTCCTCCGCCTTGAGGCCCCCGAGCTT
>JAYVWH010001212.1:0-16720 GCA_043786265.1 Kofleriaceae bacterium
CGGCGCCGAAGGCGGCGCGGAGTCGATCGAGCGTATGACTACTGACGGCAAGATCACCGAGCGTGACCGCCTGCTCGGTGAGCTCGTCGGCGAGGTCGCGGCGCAGATTCTCGTGCGCGGTCAGGTTCACGCCGATCCGCATCCCGGCAACTTCCTCGTCACGACCCGCGGCGAGCTCGCGCTGCTCGACTTCGGCTGCATGCTGGAGCTGTCGCGGGCTGACCGCGCGGCGTATGCGCGGCTCGTCCTCGCGATCGCGGGCGCCAATCACACGGCGGCCGCCAACGAGCTCGCCGGGCTCGGCTTCACCGCTGACGATCCGGACCAACTCGTCGAGCTGACGGCGGCGCTGATCGGAGCGCTGCGTCCGGGCACGAACGCGAGCGACATCGACTGGTCCGCCGCGTTTGCTGATCAGATGGCGCAGGCCAAGCGGCTCGGTGGGCTCACGATTCCGCGCTCGTTCGTGCTGCTGGGCCGTGTCCTCGCGTCCATCGCAGGCCTGCTCGCGACCTACAAGCCCAAGGTCGAGATCTATCCACTGATCGCGCGTCACCTCGCCGCTGCGATAGCCGCTCCGAAGTAGCGGCCAAAGGGATACTCTCGCCGGCCATGGCAGATATAAAAGGTGGACTGAGCCGCGCGTGGGTGCTGGTGCGTGGCGAGGGTAGCGAGCGCTCGGCCTTGTGGCTCGCAGGCGCAGCGCTGGTTCTCGTCATCGTCGGCGTCCGGTCGTGCGCCTCGGTCGAGGCCGGCGAAGTGGCGGTTCGAATCAACAACATCACGGGCTCGCGAGAAGTGGTCACCCAGCCGGGCCTGATCATGCGGCTCCCGTTTGGCATCCAGGACGTCTACATCGTCGACGTCAGCCCGCAGACGTTTCACTTGCGAGGTGAGGTCAACAAAGGTCCGCTCGAAGCGCGCGAGCTAGACGTCCGTGCCGCCGACGGATCCAGCTTCGCGTTCAACGACACGACGCTGCTGTTTCGACCGATCCCGGGCAAGGCCAGTGACACGCTGCGCGACTCCGGGCTGGGGCACGCGTATTACGAGTGGCTCCTGCCGTACACGCGGTCGATCATGCGTGACGAGTTCGGCCGCGAATCGACCATCGGCGTCTCGAACCCGACGACGTTCGGCGAGGCCGAGACCCGCGCAAAAGCGCGGCTCAATCTCCTTCTCGGACAGCACGGCATCGAGGTGACCAGCATCGTCACACCTCGCCCACGCTTCTCGAAGGAGTACGAGGATCTGATCGAGGCTCGCAACCAGGCTGAGAACCAGCTCGCGGTGATCGACTCGGAGCTGCAGCGTGCGAAGACGGAACGCGATCGCTTGCTCGCGGAGGTCGAGCGCGATCAGAACAAGATCATCCAGACGAAGCGCGCCGCACTCGAGACCCAGCTCGCGACTGCGGTCACGACCCAGACCGAGACCCGCCGCGAGACGGATGCGTACAAGATCGATAAGGTTGCTATCGGTGAAGCATCGCGCTCCGCCGCCAAGGGCACTGCAACGGAGCTCAAGGGTGAGCTCGAAGCCGAGTATTCCGCGAAGAAGGCGCAGATCGATGCGTTTCGCAATCAGCCCGTGGAGCGCGTGATGCAGCGGCTGGGCGAGCGCCTCAAGGGCGTGACGATCGAGATCCAGCCGTACCAGGAAGATGGATCACCCAAGCGAATCCAGCTCGAGAACATCGGAGGTGGCAAGTGAAGGCCCTCGTCAACTTAGCGAAGCTCATCGTGATCGGAGGCGTGCTGTTGTGGCTCGTGCCCGTGTTGTTCCTGTCGGGCGTAGGCCCGCACCAGATCGGCGTGCGCCAGAGTGCCGTGAGTGGTGTCCTCGATGAGGATCTCGAACCTGGCTGGCACTGGGGGGTGCCCGGCCTCCACAAGATGATCCGGCTGCCGAGCAACTACTTCATGCTCGACTACACCGACGACGACAAGGGCCCGCAGAAGCCGCTCGTCATTCGCACGAAGGACAACAACACCGTCGAGCTCGACGTCTCGGTGCCCGTCCGCATCAAGCCTGGGGAGGCCCACCTGTTGGTCGAGGCCGGCAATCACGCGCTCGACCCCGATGGTCGGTTTCGCTATCAGCGGCTCGCCGAGGAGACCGCGACCAGCGTGCTGCGCGAACAGATGGCTGCGCTCGACTCGATCGGTTTTTACTCGACCGATCGTCGAATCGCCGCCAGCGAAGCGGCCGCGAAGATGCTCAACAAGCAGCTCGCACCGATGCACCTCGAGGTGCAAGCCGTCCTCGTGCGCGCCGTCCGCTACCGCAGCGAATACGAGAAGCAGCTGCAGCAGATCCAGCTCAACGAGCAAAACAAGCTGCTCGATGCTTCCAAGCAGAAGCTCGCCGGCGTGCAGCAGAGCCTCGACAACTACCAGCAGGGGACGGTCGCGCAGGTCGCACAGCGCCAGCAAGAGTGGGGCAAGCGACAGGCCGAGCTCGAGCGCGCCTATCAGGTCGGTCTGCTCGATGTCACCGACGCATCACCGGGTGCCGTGCGCGCCCGGCTGTCGACCCTGCCGGTTCCGGAGCTCGCGACGAAGCGTGCCGACGCAGCGAAGATGTTCGGGATCGATCCCGAGTCGGTCGCCGATGCCTACTTGATCGGCATCAAGAACATCGAGGCCGAAACCCTCGAGTACAAGAACCGCGTCAAGGCGGAGGCAGACGCGGTCGGCGGTCGACTGGGCGCCGAGGGTCGCGCGATGATCGCGCACGTGCAAGGCGAGTACGAGAGCAAGCTCAACGCGTTGCTCGGGTCGCCCGCAGGGACCGCGTACGTCGCCTGGCAGGCTGCGGACAATGTGAAGTTTGCCGAGACCCTGACCTTCAGCTCCGCTGATGGGATTCCAGCCGTGCTGCGGCTGCGTAACTTCGCCGTCCAGTTCATGGGCGGCAGATAGTCCACTCCGATCTGATGCGCTCCCGCGGCGTGCTGTACATGACGCTGAGCGCGCTCGGCTTCTCGATCATGAGCGTGCTCGTGAAGCTGGTGAGCCCGCACCTGCCCACCGGCGAGATCGTGCTCGGCCGAGCGGTGACAACGCTCGTGATCTCGTACTGGATGGTGCGCCGCGCCAACCTGTCGCCGTGGGGCACGCGCCATGCCGGGCTCGTCGGCCGCGGGCTCCTCGGTTTCGGCGCGCTCGGTTCCTACTACCTCGCGATCGCTCACCTGCCGCTCGCCGATGCGACGACACTGCAGTTCACGCAGCCGCTGCTGACGTCGCTACTCGCGTGGTGGCTCCTCGGAGAGCGGGTGGGGTGGGGCGCGGCGTTCGCGATCGCGTGCGGGCTCGGCGGCGTGACACTCGTCGTTCACCCGGGCGTCCCGCTCGGTGCCGGGTCCGATCCGTTCGGTGTAACCGCCGCGTTGATCTCGGCGTTGCTGTCCGCATTCGCGTACGTGACCGTGCGCCAGCTCGCGCGGACCGAGAACCCGCTCGTGATCGTGTTCTACTTCCCGCTCGTCGCGATGCCGCTCGCGATCCCATGGGCGCTCTACGACTTCGTGTGGCCGAGCGCGGCAGACTGGCTCGCGCTGATCGGCATCGGGATCACGACGCAGGTCGGTCAGGTGTTCATGACGCGCGCGCTCGCGATCGAGCCGGCCGGCCGGATGACGGCGGTCGGCTACATCCAGATCTGCTTTGCGATCGTGTGGCAGCTGCTCGTGTTCGGTCAGTGGCCTGCGCTCGGCACCGTGCTCGGTGCGGCGCTCGTCATCGCAGGGACGCTGGCCGTATCTGCGGGTCGAGGGCGCGATTCAACAGCTTCACGCACGCCCACGTCGTGAACGCGATCAACGCGTAGCCGCCGAGGACATCGGACAAGAAGTGCGCATTGACCATCACGCGTGCGGTCATCGCGAACAGCACGACCACCAGTAACGGTCGCGTGCGCGGATAGATGACCGCGATCGGAACGAGGATGCTCGCGAACAGGATGGCGTGGCCGGACGGGAACGAGAACCCGCCGTCGCGCCAGAACGTGTCGCCGCTCTTCTTCAACCACTGCGACGGGCGGAGGCGGCCGAATGCGAGCTTGAGCCACATCGACTCATTTCGGCCCATGAAGTGTACGAGCGACACGAGCGCGAACGCGTAGGCGGCACCCCGCAGTCGCGGCACCGCGAGCGTGAGGATCGTGCCCACCGTGAGGACCCACACGCCGGTCCAGATGTACGGCTCGATCCCGAGCGGATACTCGAGCAGCCGGAGCCCCTCGTTCCAGAAGTCGGGAAAGGTCTCGCGGGTCGCGAGCCAGCGCGCAAAGGGCTGATCGATCAGGAAGATGCACAGCACCGTGAGCACGCTCGCGACGATCGCGGACCGAAGCAGAAGTCGGGACTGTCGCAAGCCAACGTCGAGTGTAGCGCCCACAATCACCGTGCGTCCCGAGCGCAAGCGCACACCTGATCACGACACCCGGAGTGTGCGTTTTGTGCGCGACCAAGGTCAGAGCTGAGCGGCTGCCGGCGGAGTCGCGCGGGCGATCTGCACCGACTGCAGCACGACGGTCGGGTTCTTCGCGTCGACCACGCGCAGGAAGAGCTTCTCGTTCGTCGTTGCCGCGCGGCCGAGGTTCAGCTCGACCGACTGATTGTGTCGTGTCGGGCCGATCACGGCCGTCTTGTCATCGAGCACCCTCTTCGACTCCGTGACGAGCTGCAGCCGGAGCGTCTTGGCCTCCGCCGAGTCGTTGAGCGGTATGGCCACAGTCCCGCGGGCGGAAACGCGCACCGACACCCCGGCACCGCCACCACCGCCGACGTACATCGCCCCAGTCGAGAAGTCGACAATCAGGAACACGACGCCGGGGACGATGCCTGCAAGCAACCACAGGCAGTCCATCACCAAAGTGGCACCATCGATCGATCCGCCATGATTGCCGCGGCGATTTGGATACAGGATGTATCCGCAGCCGAGCGTGTTGACGGACATGGCAATCACGGTGCTCAGCGCGACCATACGAAATGAGCGTTTCATTGCTGTGCGTCGGTTGCAAGACCAAGGCCGCACACCCATTGCGAACGACGCATCGTCCCGACGAGGAGGTGCTGTGTTCGGCATCCGTCCGCCAGATCGTGGTCGAGGTCGATCTGCCGTCTGGGCTCAAGCTGACCGGCCGCACCGATGACACCGGCGCGGTCGAGCTGTTCATTCCGGACGGCGAACCTGCGACTGGGACGTTGACGATCCGCGCGCCGGGCATGGAGCCGCGGACGGCCGGGTACTAACGGCCTGCGCATGGACAGGAACCGCGCGGCCAACCTCGGGCAGACCTTATTGGGGTGGCTCGTGGGTGACGCGGTCGAGCCGGTCCACGAAGTCGTCACCGATCTCCTTCAACGTGCCGCCGAGCTCGGTGAGCTTGGCAGCGACGATGGTGCCGCCGCGAGCGAGCTCCTTCTCCGCCTCGAGGAGGGAGGGCTGCAACTCGTCCCACTTCTTCCTCGCGTCCATCCCTGCGAGGTGCACCTTGAGCCTGATCTCGTCGGCGATCCTCCGGACATCCTGCCAGGTCGGCGTCTTTGGGGCGGTCATGGCCTGAACGTACGCATGACTCGCGCCGTCGCAAGGCCTGATCGGGAACGCAACACGGTGCGGCGTTGGACGCCGGCGCTCACTGTCGGAACCAGGAATCAGTGCACCGGATCGAGGAAGAACTGCTCGCGCTTGTAGTCGAGCACGAGCACGAAGTGGCCGAACGTGACGCTGCCGATCAGACCGGCGGACTCTGGATCCGCCGTCGCACCCGTCGTGTCCCGCGAGAGATCGGCCTTGGGCTTTGCGATCACGCGGTCGCCGATGATCAGCGCCGGAATCTGCGTGCTGACTTCGTGCGTTTCGCCGCCGGCGCCCGGCGAATGTATGCACTCCCGTCATCGTTGTGAGCGGGCGACGCGCCCTCGTGCTCGCAGTTCTTGATTGGGGCTGTCGCTGTCGCGCAGCACGCTGGGTTCCCGTGTGATTGCGTCGACGAGTAGGATCTGGTAGGTTTTGTCATGCCCAGCACGAGCGTTCATCTGCCGTCCTCGTTGCTCGAGCGACTCGACAGCGTCGCGAAGCGCCGCGGGGTGAGCCGCAATCGACTGATCACCGAGGCGTGCCGGTCCCTTGTCGATGGCGGGCGCGATGAGTGGCCGGATAATTTTTTCGCACAGCACCGTCTGTCTGCGACGGACGCCCAGTTACTGCGCTCCACGTTCGGGGACTGGACCCAAGATTTGATGAGCAGGCGGAGCAAGAAGGCCCCGCCGTTCTGATGCTGGTCCTCGACACCAGCGCGGTCTCCGCCGTCATGCACGGGATTGATGGGGCCCTTGAGATGCTTCGCCTGGAGAATCCGGATGAGGTCATTCTCGTCGCGCCAGTCGCCGCCGAGATCACGTTTGGTCTCGAGCGCCTCGTGCGTGGCTCGCGGCGCCGCAAGCTACTCGAAACGGAGTATGCGCGGCTGCGTCGTGTGCTGCGATGGGAGGACTGGACCGAGGTCGCCGCCGTCGAGTTCGGGCGACAGAAGGCGCTCCTCGCCAAACACGGGACGCCAATCGAGGACTTCGACATCGCAATCGGCGCGAGCGCGATCGTGCTCGGCGCTAGGCTCGCAACGCTCAACATCAAGCACCTGGCGCGACTTTCCGGTCTTCGTGTCGACGACTGGAGCTAGAGCGATCAACGCCCTGAGCGGCTGAGCTATTCCTTCGTTCGTGCTGGCTGCCTCGGTATCGAGTAGTCCGGCCCTCGGACACGGCGAATCGTAAGAAGCCGAACGCGTAGACAGCGAACCGCGGCGCGGATCTTTCAACGCGCGGGCGGATGCTCGCGGGCAGCGTCTACGAACGGACGTCCGGCCGGCATTCGCCCGTCGTGCACTGCGCGGCGGATGGCCGACACGGCCCCGAGGCGCCCGAGCCCCAGCACCAGATCTCGTTGATCTCCTAGCACGCAGCGCGTGGCGAGACCGTGATGACGCAGCAGACGATCGGACCGAGCCCGGCGGCGTACGGGAACGGTGTGATGGGCTACGACCCGATCCGCATGGAGGTGCTGTATTACGGCTCCAGCGAGACCTGGACATGGAACGGCACGTGGACTCTGAAGTCCCCGGTCACCACCCCGTCGTACCCGTTCTACGATGGGCTGGCGTACTCGTCGACGTTCGACGAGATGGTGATGTTCGGGCCCCAGGGCACGTACACGTGGAACGGCACCGACTGGCAGCTGCGCTCGACGACGATGGCTCCCGTCGAACGCGAAGGTGGCGCGATGTCGTATGCCGGGCCAGGCGGCACGATCCTTTACGGCGGCAATGACCAGCTGTTCCCGCAGACGTTCTATGCGGAGACCTGGGGCTGGCTCGGTAGCGATTGGGCGATCGTGCCGGGGAACCCGACCACACCGCCGGCGCGCCAGGGCCACGCGATGGCGTACGACGCGCGGCACGGCGAGACCGGTGATCACGATGGCGTACGACAACCTCGAAGAGCGCCTCGTCGCCTACGGCGACTCCGATTTTCTCGGCGTCAGCGACGATACGTGGGCGCTGGAGTTCACAACACCGCTCGCGACACGCGAGGCTTGCATCGTCGGGACGCTCGACGACGACGGCGATGGTCTCACCGGCTGCGCGGATCCCGATTGCTGGGCACGGTGCAACCCGTTGTGCCCGCCAGCGACGACGTGTCCCGCGAGCGCGCCGCACTGTGGCGACGGCGGCTGCGCTCCGGTCGAGAGCAGCGCGATCTGTCCGGCCGACTGTCCTTAGATCGCGGGATCACCAAGCGGGTGGCCATCGAGGTTTCGGCCGAGACCCACGCATTGTGGCGGCGAACCCGGACCGCGCTCGATGAGGAGTACGGCAAGCACCTCTCCGACGACGACTTCGTCCAGATCCTGTGCCGGCGGGCGACCCAGACTCCGGCCGCGACCGACGACGTTCCGCGGCCGACGGTGCAGACCGCGGTCACGACCTGCAAGGCGTGCAAGCAGAGCTTTGTCGAAGGGGCTGGCGAAACTCTCCCGATCGACGAGGCCACCGCCGCGCAGTTGACCTGCGACGCCGAGCACATCGGCGATCTCGAGAGCGACGAGCTCAGCCGCGTGACGACGACGATCCCCTCAGCGATCCGCCGCAAGGTGTTCCACCGCGATCTCGCGGCGCGCGCCTGACGGTGCCTGGAAGACCTGGACCGTGCCGGTGACACCGCCGCGGGTGTATCGACCGCTCGCATGCCGTTGCTCGCTGGGCAACCCGCGACGAGTGCGACGACAACCGCGAAGCGGCGGTTCACCGCGCGAGTCTACCGCCGCCGGCCGCCGCCGGAGAATCCACCCGGCGACACACCGCCACCACCGCTGCGCGACGGGATCGAGTGCGACGAGCCGCCGCCCCACGACGGCGAGGACGAAGACGATGACGAGTGCGAGGGCGGAGACCAGTTGGCTGCGCTCGATCCGCGCGACGGGGTGTCGTCGTGCTTCGAGGATTCACGAGAGGGCGGCGACCAATCGGACTTCGTTGGCGCGCTCGTGCGCGACGGGGGCGAGTAGTCGCGCGCGGGCGGCACCCACTGCTCCGTCGCATGTGAGGTCGGAATCGGCCGCGACGGCGGCGTCCAATCTCGTGGTTGCGACGACGGTGCAACGTCGCGCGGCGCTCCACCGTGGGTGCGAACGGGCGTGGTGGTCGCGCCGGGCTGGAGGCTGGGCTGCCACGTCGGAGCCGGATCGCGCTCGACGCTGCGCTCGCGTGGCCACATTCGCTGGATCGCCGCGGACGACGGCTGCCGCTCGAAGCCGGTCGGTGCGCGGGGTGCAGGAGAGGTCTCGCGATTCGACGAGCGCATCGTTCGCATTTTCTCGCGAACCTCGAGACGGCTGCGCATGATCGATGCGGCAGCCACCGCGCGGGTGTTGCCTGTCATCGGCAGCTTCGTGGCGAGGCGCGTGACGCGTAGACCCTCGGCAGGTGTCCTGAGCACGTTGGGCTTGATGCGCTTGCCGAAATCATCGCGCTTCGAGAACCGCCAGTGCGAGTCCGCGAGCGCCGGGATCTTCGTGTCCGTAGGTACGGACCAGCCGCCGGGATGGTCGCGGTGATCGCGAATCTGCCAGCCGCCGCCACCACCGCTCGCGCCGCCGTCGTGCCCGGTGTCGACCCAGTGGCCGTTGTCCCAGTAGCCGCTGGATTGCGTCGGTGCGAGCGGGCGCCAGCCACAGACATCTTCGCCGGTGCGCCACTCGACCGCGCCCGGACTCCATTCGTAGCCGGGCTGCCACGCCCAGTAGTCCTCGAACCAACCCCAGCGTCCGTAGTGGAACGCGAGCCAGCCCCAGTCCCAGTCGCACGCAAAGGTCCAGCCACTGTCATCGGTCCAGACCCAGGTGCCGCACGACTCGTAGGGTGTGAAATCCAGGCCCACTGCACTGGTGTAAGGACGCCACACGCGGCCGTAGCCCTCCATCTCGATCCACTCGCCATAGCTGTCGAGCGTCGTGTCGATCTCGACGTCGTTGGTCGCGCCCATCATGTAGCCCGCGGCCTGCGGATCGGAGGACGGCACGTCGGTTTGCATCGCCGCAACGTCTTCGGTCGCGGGGCCGTAACCCGCGGGATCTCCGTCGGGATCTCCCGCGTACTGCAGCTGCTGCCACGCGGGATCGATCTCGCCGCCCGGTGGGCCCGACACCTGCGCCGGTTCGGGGAACGTCGAGTACACGGTCGCGTCCTGCTGGTAGCAACCAGCGGCGAGCGCGAGAACCGCGAGCACGGACAGCGGACGGAGCGGGGCCATACGCCTCATTCAGTGCATCCGACGTGCCTCGCAACCCCGTGACATCGCGAATAAACGCGAATGGGAATGATCTGCTTGACGCCAACGGTTGCCGCGCCGCCAACAGAGCCGCCACGCGCTTGACACCCGCCGCCACGCCGATTAACAAAGCCCAGCGATTTTCAGCTCATAACGACAATCGCGATGCGAGGACCCGCATGATTCGCGCTAAAGATTTATCGAAGTTCTACGGAGGCAAGCGGGCACTGGGCCCGGTCTCCTTCGAGATCAACGACGGTGAGACCGTCGGTTTTCTCGGCCTCAACGGCGCAGGCAAGACCACAGCGCTCAGGATTCTCGCCTGCGATCTCCGCCCCAGTGGCGGCACGATCGAGGTGGGAGGCTTCGATGCGGTCGCGGAACCGCACGAGGTGCGAAAGCGCATCGGCTTCCTGCCGGAGAACCCGCCGCTCTACACGGACATGTCCATCGTGGACTATCTGAAGTTCGCGGGTGAGCTGCGGGGGATGACGAGGGTCGCGCTGAAAAAGCGCCTCCCCGAGGTCCTCGAGATCACCGATCTCACCGAGCGCGCGACCGATGCGATCGGAACGCTGTCGCACGGCTTTCGCCAGCGCGTCGGCGTCGCGCAGGCGATCATCCACCAGCCCAAGTTCCTCATCCTCGACGAGCCGACGCGCGGGCTCGACCCCGTGCAGATCGTCGAGATGCGTAATCTCATCCACGACCTCAAGCAGAACCACACGGTCATGATCTCGAGTCACATCCTGACCGAGATCAGCCAGACGTGTGACCGGCTGCTCGTGCTCGGCAAGGGTGCGCTGCTCGGCAGTGGCACCGAAGCGGAGCTCGGTAACGTGAAGGGCGAGATTCGCCAGATCACGGTGACCGTGCGCCCGCCTGGCGGCGACGATCCGAAGGCAGCGATCACGAAGGTGCTGACGGCGATCGAAGGCGTCAGCAAGGTCAGCGAGCCGTACGAGCAGGGTGGCGGCCTTTTGTTCGCGCTGTCGACGCAGAAGGACTGCCGCGCCGATGTCAGCCGCGCGGTGGTCGAGGCCAAGCTCGATCTGTTGAAGCTCGACTACGCGCGTAGCGAGCTCGAGAACACGTTCATTCGACTTGTCGGAGGCACCGATGCGAGCAACTAGCATCATCTTCCGTCGCGAGCTCGGTGGCTATCTGCGCGCACCCATCGTCTGGGTGATCGCCGCGGTGCTGCTGCTCGCGGACGGCATCTTCTTCCAGGCGTGGGCCCTGCGCGGCGAGCAGCTGTCGGCGCTCGTGCTCGAGCGCTACCTGTTCGTGTCGAGCTTCTTGATCGGCGCGGCCGGCATCATCTTCTCGTTCCGGCTGATCGCCGAGGAGCGGCAGAACCACTCGATGGTGCTGCTCAACACCTCGCCCGTTCGCGACCACGAGATCATCCTCGGCAAGTTCTTCGCCGCGCTGACGTTCCTCGCGATCGTCCTCGTGCTGTCGCTGTACATGCCGCTGATGATCAAGGTGAACGGCAAGATCAGCGGGGCGCAGATCATCGTCGGTTACCTCGGTCTGCTCCTGTTCGGTGCGGTGTCGCTCGCGATCGGTATCTTCGCGAGCTCGCTGACCAAACATCAGTTCCTCGCGCTGGTGATCGGCGCGGCGTTGCTGATCATTCTCGGCAACATCTTCCAGCTCGCGAGCCGGCTCGATCCGCCCGTGCGTACCGTGGTCGAGCAGGCCGATCTGTGGTGGGTGCGGTTCCAGTCGGGCTTCATGCGCGGCATCCTCAATCTGAAGGACGTCGTGTTCTATGTCGGCGTCACGTACTTCTTCCTTCTCCTCGGAGTGAAGACGCTGGAGGCGAAGCGATGGCAATGAGAACTGCTTCCCCGTGGTGGGCCTCGCTCGTATTCGGGCTTGGCCTGTTCTTCGTGATGCTCGGTGAGCGTCTGTTCGGCCACGTGCCGAGCGTTCGCATGGTGCTCACCGGCATCGGTCTCGTCGCGATGCTCGGCATCACCGCCCTGCGCGCGTTCACGTTCATGCGGACGTCTGGTGCACGTCGCGCCGTCGAGCGCACGCTGATGGCGTGCCAGCTCGGTGTGCTCGTGTCGCTGGTGCTGTACGCGCTGACGACCAAGTGGGGCGTGGACTTGCTGTCCATGACCGAGAAGGGCGCGGCGAAGTGGACGACCGCCGTGACCGTGCTGTGGGTGATCATGCTCCTGTCATCGATCATCCCGATCTTCATGATCGAGATGTCGCTCGGCATCCCGCTCCGCACCGGCTTCGATCTGAAGACCGGCGGCGACGAGGGCGTCGAGTATTACCGCGTGCGCGAGATGAGCTGGTCGGGCCTGACGATCGCGCTCGCCACAGCGTTCCTCATGGTGACGTGCAACGTCGCCAGTGAGCGCAACGTCCAGAAGGACGTCTCGTACTTCAAGACGTCGTCGCCCGGCGACTCGACCAAGCGCATCGTCGCGTCGTCGAGCGAGCCGATAAAAGTCATGCTGTTCTTCCCGACCTCCAACGAGGTGAAGGCCCAGGTCCGCAGCTACTTCGACGCGCTGCTCTCGGCGTCGGGCAAGCTGGTGATCGAGGAGCACGACCGGTTCGTCGATGCCGAGGTCGCGGGCAAGTACAAGGTGACCAAGGACGGCGTGATCGTCCTCATCAAGGGCACCGGCGACAAAGAGAAGTCCGGCACGATCGAGGTCGACACCGATCTCGACAAGGCGCGCAAGGGCTCGAGCAAGCTGCGCAACTTCGATCGCGAAGTGAACACGCAGCTGATGAAGCTCGTGCGTGACAAGCGCAAGGCGTACGTGATGACGGGCCACGGTGAGATCACCGACCCCGACAGCGTGCCGCCCGAGCTCAAGGGCCGCGTGCCCGAGCGCCGCACGAGTGTCTTCAAGAAGCGCCTCGGCGATCTCAACTACGAGGTCAAGGACCTCGGACTGATCGACCTGGCCAGAGACGTTCCCGACGACGCGACGATCGTGATCCTGCTCGCGCCATCGCTCGGCCTCTTGCCGGCCGAGTGGGCCGCGCTCTCGCGTTACCTCGACAAGGGCGGCCGCGTGCTGATCGCCCTCGACCCGAAGGCCGACCCTAACCTGGGCGAGCTCGAGGGCAAGCTCGGATTCAAGTACAACCCGGGCGCGCTCACCGACGACCAGGCGTACCTGCCGCAGCGTGGCACGCCGGCGGATCGCCGCTTCGCGATCACGACGCAGTTCTCGGCGCACGCATCGACCACGGCGCTGTCGCGCTCGGTCGACAAGGGGCTCGTCCTGATCGAGTCGGGTGCTCTCGAGGACTCGCCGTTCACGAGCAAGGGTGAGCAGCCGAAGAAGACGGTGACCATCCGCTCGATGGAGTCGAGCTTCCTCGACCTCAACGACAACTTCACCTTCGACGGTCCGATGGAGAAGCGGCAGCGCTGGAACGTCGGCGCGGCGATCGAGGGACCCAAGCTCAAGGGACCCGACGGCAAGGAGCGGGACGGCTTCCGTGTCCTTCTGTTCGCCGATGCTGATCTGTTCGCCGACGCGCTGGTGTCGAACGCGATGGGCCGCGCGGCCGTCGTGCTCGTGTCCGGTCCGCTGCTCGATGACTCCGTGAAGTGGCTCGGCGGCGAAGAAGTGTTCGCTGGCGAGGTCGTCTCCGAAGACGACAAACCGATCAAGCACACCAAGAACGAGGACGCAGTGTGGTTCGGCCTGACGATCGTCGGCGCACCGCTGCTCATCCTCGTGCTCGGCCTCGTGGGCACCTGGGCCCGCAAGCGCCGCAGTACCGCAAAGCCCACCGAGGTGAAGCCATGAGAGGCGCATTGATTCACGGCATCCTCCTCGCAGTGATGCTCGTGTACGGGTACCGCACCTGGACCCGCGACAAAACGGTTCAGCCGAGCGTCGGCAACGTCGTGCTCTGGGACAAGTCCGAAGCCGACATCGTCTCGATCGAGTACAAGGCGCCCAAGAAGTTGGTCAAGCTCGAGCGCAAGCCCGACGGCTACTGGTGGGGCACCGACACGACGATCGAGGTCAAGGCCAAGCCCAAGGCCCCGGACGCGGCCGGCAGCAATGCCGGCTCCGGTTCGGCAGCGGGCTCGGGTTCGGCAGGTTCGGGTTCGGGCGCAGGCTCGGGCTCGGCGGCCAAAGAGCCCGAGGTCGTCACCGTCGAGGAGGAAGAGACCGGACGCAAGCTCCGCGAGTTCCCGCTCGGCGAGTCGGCGGACAAGCTGATCAAGCAGTACGCCGCCGCGCGCGCGATGCGTGACCTCGGTACGCCGAGCGAAGCGGCGAAGAAGGACTACAAGCTCGGTACGAAGCCGTCAAACGCCGTCACGCTCAAGGACGGCAAGACCGTTACGACGTCGACGATCACCGTCACGTTCAAGGATCGAACGTCGCGGACGTTTGCCGTCGGCGGCAGCGTCTACGGCGGCAGCGACAAGTACGTCGTCGATCAGCAGTCGGGCAGGGCGTACGTGTTCTCGAAGGATCTGCTGACCGCGCTCGAGATTGGCGAGTCGAACCTGCACCTGCTCGATCCGCGTGGTTTCGATGCCGCGAAGATCGGCTCGGTCACGGTCGAGGCGAACGGCAAGAGCAAGACTGTCGCGCGCATCACGAGCAAGGGCGGAACCGACGGCGCACAGAACGTGAAGACGTGGGGCGATCCGGCGACCGGCAAGGCCGATCAGACCGCAGCGAACTTCGTCGACAACGCGAACAACCTGCGTCCGACGGAGTACGCGGCGAACCTCAAGGCCTCCGACCTGCAGCCCGTGCTGAAGCTCTCGTACAAGGACGAGCGCGGTGCCGCGCTCGGAACGCTCGCGCTATACAAGCGTGACAAGCCGGGCGAGCTCGCTCCGGGCCAGGAGCTCGATCCTGCGAACCCGCCCAAGGGCGACACCGAGTACTACATCCTCACGGAGAAGACTCGCGTGCCCGCGCTCGTCCGCAAGGACACGGCGCAGCGTATGGAGCAGGACATCGACACGGTGTTCTCGGGCAAGGCGCCCGAGCCCAAGTCGATCGATCCCAAGGGCAATCCGTTCGGAACGCCGCCGGGCGCTCCGGGCGCGAACCCGCATGGCGGGATGCCACCGGGCATGGGCGCACCTCCCAACGGGAGCGGTATGCCTCCAGGCATGGGCGCACCGCCGACCGGGCCGACGCCGCCACCGGGCAAGACTCCAACGGGTGCAATGGCTCCTGCGCCGACGGGCACGAACCCGACGACGAAGGCGCCTGCGACGGGACCCACCGGTGGGACCGCGCCCGCGCCGACGCACACGACGCCTCCTGGTGCAACGCCGACGCCGGGCGTGAAGCCGACGCCGACGAACCCTGCTGCCAAGCCGGCAACGGCCCCGGCCGCGGGTAGTGCTGCGAAGCCGCCGGCTTCCGTGCCGACGCCGCCGCCCGCGCCGTAGCGCCCTGGGCGCGATTCGTGATCTCTCTGTCAGTCAATGGCAGAGATGTGCCGGCGGAATACAGGCAACCCCTTGCCCGGTCCAACGTTCGTAACACCGGGCCGTCATGAGGGGTCCTGATGATGATGATGATGAACCGTCACCTGCTGATCGCCTTTGCGACCATCGGCACGCTTGGCAGCCACGCTGCGAGCGCGCATCCGGGGTTGCCCACCGATGGATCGATCTCCGACGTCGCGGAACGCGTCGTCGATAGCGTCGTCAATATCTCCGTCGAAGCCGAGGCAGAGGCCGACCCCTACGGGAGCTTCTTCGGCGACCAGCCGCAGAAACAACAGGGCAAGGGCTCGGGTGTGATCGTCTCGCAAAGTGGGCGCATCCTCACCAACGCCCACGTCGTGCGCAACGCAACCGACATCACGGTCACGCTGCAGGACGGTAGCGAGCTCGATGCGAAGGTGGTCGGCGTCGACCCGCGCGCCGATCTCGCGGTGATCCAGCTCGACGGCAAGTTCCCCGCGCTGCGGCCGCTACCGTGGGCCGATTCGTCGGCACTGCGCCTCGGCGAGGTCGTGCTCGCGATCGGTGACGGCATGGGCGTCGGCAAGAGCGTGTCGATGGGCATCGTGTCCGCAAAGGGCCGCGGCCTGCGGATCGCAGACTACGAGGACTTCATCCAGACCGACGCTGCGATCAACCCGGGCAACTCGGGTGGCGCGCTCGTCAACCTCAAGGGGGAGCTCGTCGGTATCAACACCGCCATCGCGTCGCGCAGCGGCGGCTATCAGGGCATTGGCTTTGCGATCCCGACCAACATGGCAAAACCGATCATGGAGATGCTCATGAAGGACGGCAAAGTCTCGCGGGGCTACCTCGGGGTCGGTATCGCAACCGTGAACCGCGCCGCCGTGAAGGAGCTGAAGCTTCCCGTGACCTCCGGCGTCCTCGTCCTCGATGTGCAGAAGAACGGGCCTGCCGCCAAAGCGGGCCTGGGCGAAGGCGACGTGATCACCGCGATCAATGGCGCCGAGGTGAAGACGGGCGATGCACTGCGAAACACCGTCGCGATGATCCGCCCGGGCACGCAGATCGAGCTCGCGGTCACTCACCACGATGGCAAGACTGCGACGGTGAAGGCCAAGCTCAGCGAGCTGCCCGACGATGCCGCCGCGCAGACGTCGGATGATGCCGCGCCGGCGAAGCAGCAGCAGCGCAGTAAGCGCCAGCCGCAGGTGCGTCGCTGGACCTATCCGACGCCGTGACGTCAATGCCGATTAGATAGGCGCAAGTCCTCGGCGAGAATCCGGAATGGAGCCAGCTGGCGCGAATCTATTCGGAATTGGTCTGGAGGATCATGCTGCCGTGATTGCGCCGGTCCAGGAGACGTTCACGGAGACGCTCGAGTTCTTATCAGCGCGCGAACGAGTCGAACGCGGACGGTGTGCTCGCCTGCTTTGTTA
>JAYVWH010001213.1:0-5298 GCA_043786265.1 Kofleriaceae bacterium
TATCCGCACCGCGACTGGCGTGATCCAGGCGCCTGGCACGCTGTCGGTCAAGGCTCTGTCGATCGGGGTCCACATCGATGTCAGCGGGCTGTCCGACAACTGCGCCGGCGACGAGATCGCAAGCGCAGAGATCGGCTGGCTCCCCGGTTACGGCGGCATTCCCGCACCCGGCGTGCAGGCCGCGACGCCGGCCGGCCCCAACACGTATTTCGCGCAGCTGCCGCTGTCCCCGCAGGAGACCGTCTCGTACCAGGCGAAGATCAAGTTCGTCGACGGCTCGGTGCTGACGCTGCCCGATAACTACGCGGACACGTACTACCAGCTCTACCAGGGCGACACGATCAAGCTGTACTGCACGAGCTTCGACACGGATCCGTTCGCCGAGGGCTGGGTCACCGGCACGGACACCGGCGACGCTTCGCCGTTTGCGTGGGGCGAGCCGAGCGGCGGCGCGACCGATCCGCACGCGGCGTTCACCGGTTCGAAGATCGTCGGCATGACGCTCGGTGGTAATTACAACCCGAGCCAGCGCGCGTGGATCACCGCGCCGACGATCGATGTTGGCCGCTACAGCGACGTGAGGCTCCACTACCGGCGGTGGCTGGCGGTCGAGGACAGCCACTTCGACAAGGCGATGGTGACGGCGAACGGCAAGCAGGCATGGCTGAACCACACCAGTGATAGCGGCGACAACAGCGCGCTCCATCACGTCGACAAGGAGTGGCGGTTCCACGACGTCCCGCTGTCGGGATATTTCTCCGGCCACGAGCTGACCGTCGGGTGGGAGCTCACGTCCGACGAGGGGCTCGAGCTCGGTGGCTGGCACATGGACGACGTGTGCATCGTCGCGAACCCTTACGCCATCTGCGGCGACGGCGTGAAGACGCCGACCGAGCAGTGCGATGCGGGCCGGGCGCTCGCTGATATGCCGGACGTGTGCCGCACCGACTGCCGCCTGCCCAAGTGCGGCGACAACATCGTCGATACGGGCGAGGAGTGCGACGAGGGCCCCGATGGCGACGCGGTGTGCTCGTCGAAGTGCGAGACCATCGATCCGGTCGCGAGCGGTTGCTGTTCGACAGGCGGCGGCGGCGCGGGCTCGTTTGCGCTCGCGGGCGTCATGGGCGCGCTGCTGCTGCGTCGCCGGCGCCGAACCACGGTCTGACCGGCGTCGTTACTGCAGCTCGTTGGCCTGGATCCAGCCGTCTCTGTTCTTGTCGAGCCGCTCGAGGCGATGCGCTACGCGCGGCGGGACTTCGCCCGGGCCGAGGTTGCCGTCACCGTCGAGATCGAAGCGGCGGATCAGGCGCTCGCGCCGGTGCCCGCCGGGCCCGTGAAGGTTAAACGCCTTAGCGCTTGCCCTTGCCCTCGAACGTCATCGTCGCGCCGCCCTTGGTCATCTTCGAGACCGACTTGAACGAGACCGACTTCGAGGTCGGCAGGCACGTCGCGTCGTTCGCCGTGCACTTCTTGTCGGCTTCCCACGTGATCGACACGTCCTCGGTGACCTCGTCACCGCCGGGCCCCATGCCGCCCTTGAACGACGGGCAGGTGAGCGTCAGGCCGCTCCACTTGCACTGGTGATCGTGCACCTCGTTCATGTTGGTGACGCCGAAGAAATGCGCCGCCTTGAGGTACGGGTCGTACGCGACGACGAACAAGCCCTCGTACGGACCCATCGGCGTCTTCGACTTGGACTCGCACTCGACGGCGGTCTTGCCGGCGGTGAGCTTGCAGTTGAACGACATCTTCGAGGTGAACGGCTTGTCCATGCCCGGCATGCCGGTCGCCGTCATCGTCGTGTCGAACTTCCAGTTACCCTTGAACGCGTCTGTCGTCAGCTTGACTTCGGGGGGCGCGGCCGGCATTGCCGGGGGAGCGACTGCCGCAGCGGGCTTGGCTGCAGCCGGCGGCGCCTCAGCCTTCTTGGCCGCTGCCGGTTGAGCGAGTGCCGTTGCGGGCACGAGGGACAACACCAGCAGGACCGTGTTTTTCATCATGTGCGCGGACTATCGAGCCGGTCCCCGGACGGTTCAAGTGGGCCAGGCCATCAAGATCGCCCCCGCCGCCACCAGGACTGCACCGGCGAGCTCGGGGCGTTTTGGTCGCTCCCCGATCAAGAACGCCAGTCCGACGGCAAATAAAACCGACGTGTTGCGCAACGTCAGGACGTACCCCGCACCACCACCCGCCAGAGCCTCCATCAGCATCAGAAACGAGCCGCCGCACACCACGCCCATCAGGAGGACGCGGGGGAGGCGCGTGCGCACGAGCGTGCCGACGACCGTCCGCCCAGCGCCGCCGACGCGGATCATGTTGATCACGCTCGCGACACCGAGTGACAGGGCGAACACCGCCGACGGGCCTCCGTGCTCGCGTAGCGCGGCCTTGTACGCGAGGTGGTAGCCCGCGATCGCGACTGCACACGCGATGGCCCACGCGACCGCGCCGCGCCGAGCTTCGCGGTTGTCACCGGTGGCCACGCTCGCGAGTGTCAGGCCACCGAGCACGACCGCGCTGCCGATGGTCGACATCAGTGTGAGCTCCTCGGTGAACATCACGATCGACAACGGGTACACGACGAGGATCGCGCCGCCGCGCGAGATCGTGTAGACGGTGCCGAGCCGCCCGCGCTCGAGCGCCTTCGCGAGCGACCAGAAGTAGATCCATTCGATGACGCCGGCGAGCACGGTCCAGCCCAGCGAGGCCGTCGTGGGGAATGCCACCTGACCGATTCCCCAGCGGATCAGCGCGACGATCGATGCGAGCAGTGCAGCGAACGCGATCGCGAGCACGAGCGATCGATCTTTGTCGGCCTCCAGCCGCAGCAACGCATTCCACGATGCGTGCAGCAGCGCCGACAGCAGGACGAGAGCGATGGTCACGCGACTGTGTAACTCATCGCCGAAGGCGGTGCAGAGGTACTACGACCGCTGCGCCCAGAACTCGGACATCACGGGCCACAATCGGGTCGCCGCCTTGCGCGATACGACCGCTCCGACGTGGCCGCCCTGCTGAACGACGAGCTGCTTGTCGGTGCTGGCAATGCGATCGACCAGCGGCGCGGCGCTCGCGAGCGGTACGATGTTGTCCTCTGCAAACGCCAGTGCGAGCACCGGGCACTTGATCGAGGACAGCTCTGCGGGCCGACCGGCGACCGTGAACCCGCCAGTCATCAGCTTGTTGCGGCGATACAGCTCCTCGATGTAGCGCGCATAGCAGGCCCCTGGGAACGACACGTTGTCGTTGCCCCAGTGCTCGGTGGCAAGGAACGCCTCGAGGAACTCGTCGTCCCACGCGCGGTCGAGCAGCGCGACCGTCTTCGCGGCGCGCAGCGTCGGACGTAGCATGCTGAAGCTCATCTGCATCAGCGGCCACGGCACGTTGCCGAATGCCTCGAGGAGCGCCGCGACATCAAACGTCGGGGTGCGTGTCCACTGCGCCATGATGCCCGCGTGCTCGAAGTCGATCGGGGCGGCGAGCGCGAGCAGCGTGCGCACGTGCTGCGGGTACGCGGCGGTGTAGCTGACTGCGAGCGTGCCGCCGAGGCAGTAGCCGAGCAGGTGGACCTGACCGCTGCGGCCGTAGCGCGACGCGACACGCACCGCGCGGCCGATGTAGCGGCCCGCGAAGTCATCCCACGTGAGGTAGCGATCCTCGGCGGTCGGCGTGCCCCAGTCGATGCAGAACACCTCGTGTCCCTGCGCGACGAGCCACTCGATCAGCGAGCGACCGCTGCCGAGGTCGAGCACGTACCAGCGGTTGATCAACGACGGCACGAGCAGCACCGGTGTGGCGAACTTCCGCTGCGCGGGCCCAGAGTGGAGCGGGCCGAATTTGAGGAGGCGCCATTTGTTCTCGGTCCACACCACGCTGTGCGGCGTGACGCCGACGGCCGGTGGGCCCTTCGGCGCTCGCTTGACGAGTGCGATGATGGAATCGAGCGGTGACTTCATCGGGGCCTTCACGTGGGTGTCCGCGCGTTACACATAGAGTGCCTCGAACTTGACGCGCAAGCGATCGTAGACTGCCTTGCGGCGCAGCTTGAGCGACGACGTGAGTGTTCCATCCTCGACGGTGAGCGGCTGCTCGGCGACGAAGTGGCGCTTGATGGTCTCGTGTCGCGCGAGGTTCGCGTTGATCGCATCGATGCGGGCGGCGACCAGGTGCGCGCGCTCGTCAGGGGGGACTTCTGAGCGGATCCACACGGCGGCGACCAGGTAGGGGCGGGCATCGCCGTAGACGACGAGTCGCTCGATGACGGGATCATCGACGAACTTGGTCTCGATGTTGACTGGCGGGATATTCTTGCCACCAGCCGTGACAAGGATGTCCTTCTTGCGATCGATGATCTGCAGGAATCCGTCCTCGGTCCACCGACCGATGTCGCCGGTGCGGAACCAGCCATCCTCGGTGAACGCGGCCGCGGTTGCATCGGGATCCTTGAAGTAGCCGGTGAATACGTTTTCCCCGCGCGCGAGGATCTCACCGTCGGTATCGAGCTTGAGCTCGACGCTGGGCAGCGGCTTGCCGACCGTGTCGAACCGATACGCGTCGGGACGGTTGAGCGTGAGCGACGGCGACGTCTCGGTCAGTCCGTAGCCCTCGATCACGAGCACGCCGTGCTTGTGCAGCAGCTCCTTGATCTCGACCTTGAGCCCGGCACCGCCCGACAGGCAGAACCGCAACCGGCCGCCCGTGACGCGGCGGAGCGCCTCGCCGGGGTCGTCTGTACCGGCCCCAAGATGGAGCGGGGCGGATTCACTCCGCCCGGCGGGACCGATCGCACGCGCGATCTTCTCCCAGTACGCGGGCACGCTCATGAACACCTGCGGCGCGACGCCAGGCAACAAATCCAGGACCTCTGCGGGCGACGTCAGGTACGTCTCCCAGCCGAGCAAGTTGCCGGCACAGAGCTCGCCCCAGCCGAAGATGTGGCTCATCGGCAACCACAGCAGATCGCGATCGCCCTCCTCGAGCAGCGGTGCGTTGCAGTCAAGCCAGTCGGCGCCATTGCGGCCGACGTTGCGGTGCGTCAGAGGCACACCCTTGGGGTTGCCGGACGTACCGCTGGTGTAGAGCATCTGGCACGGCTGATCGAGGTCGAGCGCACCGAGGCGAGCATCGACGAGCGTCGGTGCTGCGGCATCACGAGCGGCGGCGGCCTGGATCGCAAGGGACGGCTGTGCCGGCCCGCGCAGCGGCGCCGAAGGCGGCGCGCAGTCGATCGCAAGGGACGGCTGTGCCGGCCCGCGCAGCGGCGCCGAAGGCGGCGCGCAGTCGATCGAGGTGTCGTCG
>JAYVWH010001214.1:0-2539 GCA_043786265.1 Kofleriaceae bacterium
CCGCTACCTCGAGCGCGCCCGCCGCATCCTCGCCGACGTCGCATGGGTTGCGTCTATTGCGGCAAATGCGCGCGCGCCGTCACGTAGCCTGGCTTGGTCGTCACTCGTTCGGGGTCCTCGTGGGGTGTGCGCTGCTGGTTGCGACCAGCGTTTACCTGGCCGCGTTTCACCTGCCGGTGCAGGCGGATTTCTCGGCGTTGCTGCCCGCGGATGCGCCGAGCGTGCGGGCGGCCGAGAAGCTCGCACGGCGCGCACCGGCTCGCGACACGATGCTCGTGGTCGTCACCGCGCCCGATCCGGCGACGCGCGCAGCAGCGGCGCAGGTCGCCCTCGATCGCGTGAGCTCGCTCGACCCGACGTTGATCGAGCACGTCGAATCCGATGACGGTGCGCTACGCGCATTCGTGGTCGCGAACCAGGGCCTGTATGCACCCGTGAGCGAGCTCGAGGCGGTGCGCGCGGCGCTGGCGAAGAAAATCGAAGCCGCGAAGCTCGAAGCGAACCCGCTGTTCATCCAGCTCGACGATGCGCCCGCAGCGGACGAGGCACCCGAGCTCGACACGCTGCGCGCAAAGCAGCGCGATGCGCTGGCACAGCTCGACAAGCAGAAGCTCGTCAGCGCCGATGGCCGCATGCAGGTCCTCGTGGTGAAGACCTCGTTCGTCGCGACCGACGTCCTCAAGGACAAGGCGTTGATGCGTGAGCTCGAGACGATGCGCGGCCAGATCGGCGGGATCCTGCCCGCCGCCACGATCGGCTTCGCCGGCGGACCTGCGGTCACCATCGCCGAGCACAGAGCGCTGACTCGTGGCATCTTGCTGTCGACGCTGATCACCGGGCTGCTGGTGTCGCTCGTGCTGTGGCTGCACCTGCGCAGCGTGCGCCTGCTGATCCTGCTCGCCGCGAACATCGTTGTCGGTACGTTGCTCGCGTTCGGTGCCGCAGCGATCACCGTCGGTCACCTCAACGCTGCAACGGCGTTTCTCGGCGCGATCATCGCCGGTAATGGCGTCAACTACGGGATCCTGCTCGTCGCGCGTTATCTCGAGGAGCGGCGTACCGTCGACGTCGAGTCTGCGATGGCGACCGCGATCGCGGGGACGATCGTGCCGACGCTGGTCGCGTCGTTCGGTGCGTCGATCGCCTACGGTGCGCTCGGTGCGACCAAGTTTCGTGGCTTCGCCGACTTCGCATTGATCGGTGGCGTCGGCATGCTCGTGTGCTGGGTGGCGACGTTCGTGCTGCTGCCCGTACTCGTGATGCGGTTCGGTCGCGGCCTCGTGCGCGAGCCAGCGCCGACGTTTGGACGCTTCGTCGTGCGCGTCTTCGGCTTCCGCCGCCCTGCGCTCGTGTGCGCGGTTGCCGCCGGCGTCACGCTGCTCGCGTGTGGCGTCTCCTATCGCTACCTCACGCACGACCCGTACGAGTACGACCTTACCCAGCTGCGCTCGCAGGCACCCGATGCACAGGCGGCGCGTGCGTGGCTCAAGCGCGTCGATGACAACGTCGGTCGTGGTCTCGCCGGTCTCGGCGGTCAGACGTACGTCGCGGTCGATGATGCGGCCCAGGTTCCCGCCGTCGTCGCGCAGCTGACTGCCCTCGGCGCCCGCGAACCGATCGTCGGTGAGGTCAGCTCGGTGCTCGATGTCGTCCCGAGTGACCAGCCTGCAAAGCTGGCCCTGCTCGACGACATCCGCAGCCAGATCGACGACGTCGCCGATGCGCTCGACGACAACGAGCGCGCCGAGCTCCTCGCGCTGCGCCCCGCCGACGGACTGCGCGAGATCACGCCCGCCGCGCTGCCGCTGTCGGTTCGCCGCAAGCTCACCGAGCGCGATGGCCGCATCGGCCTGATGATCGCGGTGAAGCCAGGTGCCTCGTTCGACGAGCGCGATGGCCGGGACTTGATCCAGTTCGCGGGTGCGCTACGCGAGGTCAGCGGCGAGCACGTCGCGGTGGCGGGCGCGTCGCTGCTGTTCGCCGATGTGCTGCTGCAGATCCAAACCGACGGCCCGATCGTCACCACGATCGCTGCGCTCGGTCTCGTCATCATGGTGCTGCTCGTCGTCGGGCGATCGCGCCGCGCAGTGGCTGTCCTCGTCGCTTCGGCTGCGGGAAGTATCCTGATGATCGCGGTGTGCGCGCTCGCGGGTCTCAAGATCAACTTCCTCGATTTCGTAGCCCTGCCGATCACCCTCGGCCTGGGCATCGACTACGCGATCAATGTCGCCGACCGCGCGGCGAAGGCAGACCCGATCGTCGCGCTGCGCTCGACGGGCGGCACGGTCCTCGTGTGCTCGCTGACCACCGTGATCGGCTACCTGTCGCTGATGGTGAGCGACAACCTGTCGATCCGCGGCTTCGGCCTCGCGTCGCTGATCGGCGAGATCACCTGCGTGCTGGCCGCGTTCGTCATCGTGCCGTCGCTGATCGCGCTGCGCCTGTCACGCCCGCTCGGCAATGCGGGAATGAGCAGCGAGCACCTCGTCGAGGCTCGCTAGGAGGTACGCGCGACCCACTCGGCAATCTTGGGATGCCC
>JAYVWH010001215.1:0-2521 GCA_043786265.1 Kofleriaceae bacterium
GTCCGCATATAACCTTGGCGACTTCGAGACGGCGATCAAGGCGTTCTCGGATGCCTATGCCATCTCGCAAGCGGCCGGTCTGTTGTTCAACATCGCGCAGTCGCACCGCCTCAAGAAGGACTACGAGCGCGCGATGTACTTCTACACGACCTATCTGCGCCTCAAGCCCGACGCGGCGAACCGCGGCGACGTCGAGGCGCTCATCAAGGAGATGAGCGACAACCTCGAGGCGCAGAAGTCCATTGCGCAGCAGCGGCCCGCAGGCGTGGTGAACCCGGACTCGGAGGGGACCCAGCCCAAGCAGCAGGTGCAGACCGAGCCCGTCGACAAGCCCGATCCAGATGCTGCGCGCAAGGCCAAGCAGCTGATGACGATTGGCTTGATCACGGGAGGCGCCGGTGGAGCGCTCGTCATCACCGGGTTCATCTTCGGTGCGATGGCGTCCTCCGCCGAATCGGATCTCAACAAGCTCAACAGCGACATGGGCACCTGGTCGCAGGCGCAGCAGGACACGTATGACTCCGGCAAGCGCAACAACACGATCGCGATCGTGTCGTTCGTTCTCGGCGGCGCCGCGGTTGCCACCGGCGGCACACTCTACGTGCTCGGCATGATGAAGAGGAAGTCCGCGACGGTCGCGATCAATCCGACCGCCGGCGGCACGACGTTCGCCGTCGGCTGGTCGTTCTAGAACGGATCGATCGTTTCGTTTTTATCGTGAAACGGCGGCGGTGTTGTGGTCGTGGTGGTGGTTGCGGATCCAGCACCGGATCCCCGCTGGGGCGTCGTCGTCGGATTCACTCGCTTGGTCTTCTCGAGCTTCACGTCGAGCGTATGAGTGCCCTCGGAGACCTCGAGCGGCAGGTCGAGGCTCTGGCGCCGCGGAGCGCTGACCACGACGCGATGGGGTCCGTCGGCGAGCGAGACCTTCGCGATCCCGTTATGGACGTCGACAGCCGCGCCGTCGACCTCGACCTTCGCGTCGGGACTATTCGCCGTGATCACCACCTCGCGAAGCACTGGCGCGTCGACGGTCGCTGCAGGCTCGACATGGGCATCCACGGGTGTCTGCGCGTTGAGGGGTGTCTGCGCGTTGAGGTTGACCGCCGCAGTCGCGTCAGCTGCTGCGATCACGGCAACACTCGCATCCCCGGCGGGTGGCGTGGCGACCGCGACGCCCGCGTCCTTGGCAGCGCTGCCGCCGGGTTTGAGGACCGCGATCACGGTGATGGCGGACGCGAGGGCGGCCACCAGGGCGAGAGCGATCGCGAGACCCACGCGCGACTTCGGCGAGACGGGGTCGGCGACCCGCGTCTTTTGCTGATCGCTGGGGGGCAGCGTCTCGAGGCCAGGAACGAACTGGATCGCCGTCGGCGCATCCGTCGGGTGCTTATCGCGCGCCACCACCTGGTTCCTCGGCGACGACGCCGGTCGGCTCTTGAGATCGGAGCGGAACGTCGACGAGCTACCGGCTTCGAGCTGGACTTGCCCGGATGCGACCAGCTCGGCGAACACGTTGCGGAGGTGGGCTAGCGTCGGGCGCTGCTCCGGATGCTTCGCGAGCATGCCCATGATCATCTGCTCGAGCACGACCGGAATATCGGCCTTGTAAACACTTGGCGGAGTCGGCGCGGTCGTGATGTGCATCATCACGATGTCCATCGGGGACTCGGCGATGAACGGCAGCCTGCCGGTGATCATCTCGTACATCATCGCGCCGAGCGCGTAGATGTCCGTGCGGTAGTCGACGTTCATGCCGCGCGCCTGCTCGGGCGACAGATAGCCGGGCGTCCCCATCAGCTCGCCCGCGGTCGTCTTCGCGACGCCACCCGCGGTGACGAGCTTGGCGATGCCGAAGTCGAGCAGCTTGACGTTGATGAAGCCTCCGCGGACCGTCGCGAGGAACACGTTGTCGGGCTTGAGGTCGCGGTGAACGATCCCCTTCTCGTGCGCTGCCTCGAGCGCGCCGGTGACGTCGTCGAGGATCTGGATCGCGTCGGGGATCGACATGAATGCGCGATACAGCCGCGCGCGCAGGCTCTCGCCCTGCAGGTGCTCCATCACGAAGTAGCTGCGCCCGTCGGGCAGCTTGCCGAACGCGAATACGTCGACGATGTTGGGGTGCTGGATCTGGTTGACCGAGCGCGCCTCCTGCACGAAGCGCTCGGCGATCACCGGATCGGTACCGAGGTTCGACGAGATGACCTTGATCGCGGCGCGCTTGCCGATCATCGGATGGGTCGCCGAGTAGACGACGCCCATGCCGCCCTCGCCGATCTTCTTGTCGATCCGGTACTCGCCGACGACCGTTCCCGCGAGAAGCTCGCCCCCGAGCACGTACGGTCTGCCCGGTGTTCCGACCGCGGTTCCCGGCACGGCCTGGGTCGCGCCAGGAGCATGACCGCCCAAGACCGTCTGCTTGATTCCGGCGACCGGTGCTTTGGTCGCGGGCTGGTCGGCGACGCTCGATACACCGAGCACGGTGCGTTTGGCGTCCGCCGGCGCGGGTACGTACTGCGGT
>JAYVWH010001216.1:0-5055 GCA_043786265.1 Kofleriaceae bacterium
CTTGATCGACGCACCGTGTCGCGCCCGGTTCGCATCTCGTACTGCTTGAAGCATGCGGAAGGCAGCAGCACTGATCGTTCTCCTCCTCGCCGGCCCGGCGGCGGCGCAATCTCTGACCAGCGGTGCAATCCGCGGGCGGGTCACCGACAAGGAGTCGGGTGAGGCATTGGTTGGCGTCACCGTCACTGTCGGCTCGCAGAGCGTAACTACTGATGAGGACGGGATCTATCAGATCACCGACCTACGGCCGGGCACGTACGACGTCGAGATCGAGTTCGATACGACGCGCACGACGCGTTCGGGCATCGAGGTCAACGCGAACGCGCAGACCACGCTGAATCAGGCAATGAAGATCGGCGAGACCGTCGTCATCAAGGGCACGCCACCCCCTATCCGTCTCGACAGCGCGGCCAAAGAGAAGGTAATCAATCGCGAGCAGCTCGAGTCACTGCCGGTACCGGGGTCGTCATTCGAGGATGCACTCGGCAGCGTGCCCGGGTCGTCCAACGATGGAGTCGGAACGGCGTTGTCGGGGTCGAGCGGTCTGGAAAACCGCTACCTCGTCGACGGCATCGACATCACCGGCCTCACGTTCGGCAACGTCGGCACCCCGGTGATGAACGAGTTCGTCCAGGAGATCGCAGTGGTCAGTGGTGGCTACAACGCCGAGTTCGGCCGCGCCACGGGCGGCATCGTCAACGTGATCACGCGGTCCGGCACGGACCAGTTCCGCGGGTCGGTGTTCGGGACGTACACGCCCGGGTTTCTGACCGCGAAGCGCCAGGTCGCACCCTCGAACGCGTCGTCGATCGACATCACGGGCGATGCCGCGTACACCGGCCACCTCGGCTTCGAGCTCGGCGGCCCGATCATTCCGAAGAAGATGTGGTTCTACGTCGGTGCTGCACCCGAGCGGTCGCGCACCGATTACACGCGCACCACGAAGCGCCAGACCGATTGCCGGCAGCGCCTCGATAACGGCAAGCTGTCGAACTGCGATCGCTCGCACGCCGACGGTGAAGCCGACATCGATGCAGACACCGGCTTCTTCGTCACCGACACGCTCGACAGCGAGGTCCGCAGTGCAACAGCACAGTCCGCGCAGATGATCGCAAAGATCAACTACGCACCAACACCCGCACACCAGGGTCAGCTCAGCTTGATCGCGCTACCCTCGTCGAGCGAATCGCCTGCGCTGTCCGGTCTGGCTTCGACGGGCACCAAGTCGTGGGGGCTGACGACGGACACCGCCGCACGCTGGTCCTCGAAGCTCGACGGCGGCAAGACCGAGCTCGAGGGCATCGCGTCGTGGCACCGCTCGACGAACAACACCGGAGCGCTCGACTCGAGCTACGACTCGACACCGCTGCAAGTCCTCTACGGCAGCGATCTCAGTCGCCTCGGCAATCTCGGCGGCGAATCCGCCGCGACGACGGCCGGTTGTAGCGATGACCTCACCGTCGATCCGTACGCGCTGATCACGAACTGTCCGATGGGCAACGCCGCGTACACCACCGGTGGTCCCGGAGCGATCAACCGCGACAAAGAGCAGCGGTTCGGCCTGCGTGCATCCGTGCTCCAGCGCGTGAAGGCGGCTGGTTCGCACGAGATCAAGGCCGGCCTCGACTACGAGGACAACCGCAAGGTCACCGCGCGCCTCTACTCCGGTGGCGCGCTGATCCAGAACTACGGCAGCTCGATCACGCTGAACCGGTGGGCGGAGATCGCACCGCTCGGCTCGACGGACCCGCGGTTCGACCAGACATGCACCACGCCCGATCCCAACGGCGGCGACGGCAGTACGGACCCCGTGCGCATGCTGCAGTGCCGCTACGTCGGCGGTACCGTCGGCGATCCGGGCACGCTCGTCGGTGGCCAGACGCTCAACTGGGGCGCCTATGTTCAGGATTCGTGGCAGCCCTTCCGCAACCTCGTCCTCAACGCGGGCCTGCGGTACGAGGAGCAGCGCCTGCGCTACGCCAAGGAGCTGCGCGGCTCGACCGACGCGCTGACCGGCAATCTGCTCGGCACGACCGCGCTCGCACTGCGCGGCAACTTCTCGCCGCGCGTCGGTGTGATCTGGGATCCGACCGAGGAAGGCCGCAGCAAGGTCTACGGCGCGTGGGGGCGCTACTTCGAAGCGATCCCGATGGACATCAACGATCGCTCGTTCGGCGGCGAGCTCAGCTTGCAGCAAACGTACACACCCGACACTTGCGGCCCCACTGATCAGACGACGGGCTTCTCCGATGGCAATGCCTGCTTGACCACGTCGAATCGCCCGCAGACCGAGCAGCTGATCGGAGCGAATGGCGTGCTCGTGGCGCCCGGCCTGAAGGCGCAATACATGGACGAGGCGCTGCTCGGTGGCGAGCTCGCGTTGCCATCGGGCTACGTGTTCGGTCTCGTCGCTCAGCATCGGCGCCTCGGCCGCGTGATCGAGGACGTGTCGACCGACGGCGCCGATACCTACATCATCGCGAACCCCGGCGAGTGGTCCCAGGAGGCCGAGGCCGAGCTCGTTCACAAGATCGCGACGACCGCCGACAAGAACGTCCGCGATCGCTACGAGCGCGACCTCACGCGATTCCGGGGCATCCGCCAGTTCGACAAGCCGGTACGTGACTACGCCGCGATCGAGCTCTCTCTGTCGCGCAAGTTCCTCTCCGGCTTGTACCTGTCCGCGTCGTACACGTACTCGCGGACCGACGGGAACTATCCGGGCCTCGTGTCTTACGACAACGGCCAGATCGATCCCAACATCTCCTCGCAGTACGACCTGATCGAGCTGCTCGCCAACCGTCGCGGCCGGCTGCCGCAGGACCGTCCCCACTACATCAAGCTCGATGCCTACCGCGGGTTCGACGTCGGTGGTGGAACGCTGACACTGGGAACGCGCATCCGGGCACTGTCTGGCATCCCCAAGAACGCCCTCGGCGCGCACTACCTGTACGGCGCCAACGAGTCGTTCGTGCTGCCGCGCGGCCAGCTCGGGCGCACCGAATTCGAGCACGGCATCGACGTCCACGTGTCGTACAAACGCAAGCTGCACGAGGGCGTCGACGCGGAGCTGTTCGTCGATGTGTTCAACGCCTACAACCGCCAGGGCACGTTCCGCGTCGACGAAACCTATGCGCCGCAGTACTCGCTGTCGACGGGCGGCGGCGGCGGGCTCGAGCAAAACGTCAACCCGATCTCGGGCGGCACCTACGAGGACCTCATCTTCGCGAAGGCGCTCGATGCCAAGGGCGTCGAGAGTGCGACTCCGCTCGGTCGCAATCCGAACTTCGGCAACACCACCGCGCGCTACGCGCCCGCGTCTGCGCAGGTGGGCTTCCGTGTCACGTTCTAGCCACCTGTCGTGGCTCAGATCTCGCGGGCTTTGCGCGGTACAGGACTTGCTGCTTCCTCGCAGGACATGAAGTCCATCCGCAAGATTGTGGTTCTTGGTGCGAACGGTGCGATGGGGTCGGGGTCGGGGGCAGTCTTTGCCTCCTCCGGCCTGCCCACCACGTTCCTGGCGCGCAGTCTCGAGAAGGCCGAGGCTGGCCGCGCGCGTGCGGAGCAGCTCGCCAAAGGCAAGATTGCCCCGAAGGCGATCGCGATCGGTAGCTACGATGCCGATCTTGACCGGACGGTGGCCGACGCTGACCTGATCTTTGAAGCAGTCGCCGAGGACATCGAAGCCAAGCGCGCCGTATTCGAGCGGATCGACCGCGTGCGCTCGCCCGGCTCGATCGTGGCGACGGTGTCGTCGGGCCTGTCGATCGCCGCGATGTGCGAGGGCCGCAGCGAGGACTTCAAGAAGCACTTCCTCGGCATCCATCTGTTCAATCCGCCGACCCTGATCGCAGGCACCGAGATCATTCCGCACGCCGGCACCGACCGCTGTGTCGTCGAGATGATGCGCAACGTCCTCGAAGCGACATTTGGCCGTATCGTCATCGAGTGCGCCGACACGCCTGCATTCGCGGGCAATCGCATCGGATTCAAGGTGCTCAACGAGATCGCGCAGCTCGCCGCCGAGCACGGCGTCGCGTACATGGATCAACTGGTAGGCACGCATACCGGTCGCGCGCTCGCGCCGCTCGCCACGATCGACCTCGTCGGCTGGGACGTTCACCGTGCGATCGTCGACAACATCTACGCGAACACGCGCGACGAGGCTCACCACTTGTTCGAGCTGCCGGCGTACATGGCGCGCGGCATCGAGCGTGGTCACCTCGGCCGCAAGACCAAGGACAAGGGCGGCTTCTTCCGCGTCGACGGCAAGGGCCCCGATGCCGTTCACTTCGTCCTCGATCCAGCGAGTGGCGATTACCGCCCGCTCGCGGAGGTGAAGCCGCCGATGCCCGCATTCATCGAGCGCATGAAGGCGGCGATTCGGTCCGGGACGCATGCGGAAGCGTTCGATGTGCTGTGCCAGGCGGACGGCAAGGACGCGACGATCCTGCGCCGCGTGATGCTCGGCTATATCTCGTACGCTCTGGGCCGCGTCGGCGAGGTCGTGCAGCACGCGCGCGACGTCGACCGCATCATGGGCTTTGGTTTCAACTGGGCACCGCCGAGCGTCCTCGTCGACGCGATCGGTGCACCGCGTACCATCGAGCTACTCGTCCAGGAGCTGTTGCCGGTGCCCGACGTTGTCGTCGAAGCCGCGCGCCTCGGCGTGCCGTTGTTCGACGTGCCCGCAGTCGACTCCGGTAGGTTCTTCATCGCCGCGTAGTAAGGTCGTCTGGTGACAGAGCGGACCTTCGGGATCGACTACGCCGAACGCATGACCCTGCGCGACGGTACCGCTGCGGTGCTACGTCTCGTCACACCGGCCGACATGGAGATCCTCCGCCGCGGCTTCGAGCGATGGTCGCAGGAGTCCCGCTACGCGCGCTTCTTCGCGGCGAAGTCGCACCTGTCCGAAGAAGAGCTGCGCTACCTGTGCGATGTCGACCAGGAGAACCACGTCGCGCTCTGCGCGGTGTCCGATGCCGGCATCGGGCTCGGTATCGCACGGTTCATCCGGCTCCCCGACGACAAGCTCGGTGCACCGATGACGGC
>JAYVWH010001217.1:0-4543 GCA_043786265.1 Kofleriaceae bacterium
TCGACGCCGATCACGACGGTCTCGACGACGCGTTCGAGCAGCGCCTCGCCGAGGACTATCTGCCGTACCTGTCGCTCGATCCGAACGACGGTTGCGCGCTCGACGGCCTCGTCGCCCGCGTTCGCAAGCACCCCGCGGATCCGACGAAGATCGTGATCGTCTACTCGCACCTATTCCAGCGTGATTGCGGTCTCAACGGCCACGTCGGCGACAACGAAGCGTTCGGCATCGCGCTCGATCCCGCGATCCCCGCACCGGGCGGCATCCTCGCGATCCGGACCGCGTCTCACCAGAACACCGTCTGCGAGCGCATCACCGAGTGCACGACCTGCGCCGGAGATCCCCGTACCGCGTGCGACCTCGCGCCCGACGGCAGCCACATGTGGCCGGTCCTGTTCGCGAGCAAGGGCAAGCACGGTCAGTACGCGACGCAAGGGAAGTGCTCGCCAACCGCGTCCTGCTTCGACCAGTGCTCGATGAACCCCACGCGCACGCGCCCTCCGATCGTCAACGCCGGCGAGCCAACTGCCCCGCTCACCCACGACCTCACCGCCGACGGCTTCATCACGGCCGCGAACGGCTGGACCGAGCCCGCACTCACGCACCACGACCCGTGGAACAGCGCAGTCGACTTCGGCAACGCCGGCAACATCGCCGGCGACCTGGTCGACCCGGAGTTCACGCCGGGCCTCTGCCCTCAAGCCTCTTTGGTAACGGCCACTACGATCCCGCTCCTGACTCGATAGATCGTATCCGCCCGGCGCGCGTGTAAGGTCCTACGGCATGGTGCGCGCGCTGTCGGCCCTCGTTCTCATTGCGCTCGCCGTGCCTGCGGGCGCTGCGTCCGACGTGCCGCGCCGCATCGGGATGTATCCGCAGCAGGGCGCGCCGCTCGCGATGCTCGACAGCGATCTTGCGCTCGCCGTGCACGGGCCGATCGTCGAAGCGACGATCACGCAGACGTTTCGCAACGACACGGATCACGTCACGGAGGCGACGTACATCTTTCCGCTGCCGCCCGATGCGGCGGTGTCTGCGATGGAGATCACGACGGCGACGCGGACGATCCGCGCCGCGATCGAGCTGCGCGCCAAGGCGGTTGCGCGTTACGAGGCCGCGGTGGCCGCCGGTATCGGGGCTGGCCTGCTCGAGCAAGATCGCCCCGATGTGTTCACGCAGACGGTGTCCGCGATCCCAGCGCACGGCGAGGTAAAGGTCACGCTGCGGTTCGATACGGTCGCGCACTACGGCCGCGGTACGTGGACGCTCGCGTTGCCGCTCGTCGTCGCGCCGCGCTATGTGCCGGGCAGCGCGAACGGTCGACCGACCACGGGCAGCGGCCGCGCACCCGACACCGACCGCGCGCCTGATGCGTCACGCGTGACACCGGCAGGCGCTCCGGGCGCGGGCGGGCGGACGGACGTGCGTGTCGACTTTGCCGACGATGTCGAGCAGGTCGCGAGCTCGACGCACGAGCTGACGTCGAAGGACGGCGGCTACACGCTGGTCGATCCGAAGACCGATCACGACATCGTCGTCAGCTGGCACACGAAGGTTGCGCAACAGGCGTGGGTCGAGGCAACGCCTGGTGGCACCGACGGATTCGCTGCCGTGCTCGTCGAGGCGAAGCCGGGGGCGTCACGAAAGGGCGATCTCGAGCTGCGCTTGATCCTCGATCGCGCAGCGACGACGCGTGGTGATGCCGACGCAGTCGAGCGCGCGCTCGTGCGGTCACTGCTCGGTGCGCTGGCCTCGCACGATCGCGTCGTGGTTGCGGGCAGCGATACGCTCGCCGCCGCTGCACCCGAAGCACAGCAGCGCGCGCTCGACGCCGCATGGCGCACCGCCGCGGGGCCACTCGATCTGACAAAAGTCCTCGGCAGCATGCGCGGCAAGACGCCGATCGTTCTTGTCAGTGATGGGCTCGTTGCTGATGACAAGGCGGCGCTCGCAGCGGCCGCGAAGGCGGGCGCACCAGTGTTTGTCATCGGCGTCGGCCCGGCGCCGAACCGCAGCTTGCTCGAGGCGATCGCGCAGGCCACCGGTGGAACGGTACGGTTCGCAGTGATCGGCGACGATCTCGCCGCACTCGCGAAGGACGTCGTCACCGATACCGCATCGCCGCCCGCGCCACTCGCGATCACGTGGGGCACGCTCGGTGCGAGCGCGGTCGTTCCGGCGAAGCTACCGCGCGTTGGAGCCGGCCAGGCGCTGCTCGTCGTTGCTCGCGTCGCCAAAATTCAGTCCGCCAACGCGCGCGTGCGCGGGGACGTTTTCGGTTTCACGTCCGTATCGCCGGCAAAAGCCCCCGGTGGCGCGACGACCACACGCGGGGCGCTCGCACGTCGATGGGCGAAGCTCCAGCTCGATGAGCTCGTCGCCGCGGGAAATACGAAGGCGATCAGCGAGCACGCCCTTCGCTACGGCCTGGTGTCGCCGGCCACTGCAATGGTCGCGATCGGGGACGAAGTCATCGTACAAGGTGGCGTCAAGCACACGACGCCGGTGCCGGTGTCTGTCCCGGCCGGCATGCAGTGGCAGCTCGTCAAGAAGCAGACGACCGTCGACACGACGACGACGACCGCCGACGACCGCAAGGTCGCCGATGGCGAGGGCAAGAAGGAGAAGGACCAGGCACCGCGGACCGAGGAGCCCGCGCCGGCCCAGGCCGAGGAGCAGGGCGGGAATCAGCCGGCACCTGATTCTCCGAAGTCGATAGCGCTCGGGCAGGCCGCGGGTTCGGACGAGGACGCGGCGGATTCCGAGTCGGTCGTGCGGACGTCGTCGCGCTCGCGCCGCGCGGTGCGTCTTGCCCTGTCGCTCGGTGGCGGTGTCGCCCATGCCGGTGGCGAGTCGGTCGCGATCGGCGCGTTCGGGCTGCGTGCCGAGCTCGCCCGCGGCCGCACGCTCGTCGGCCTCGACGCATCGCTGTGGCTTGTCGATGGCCTGCACGGCGAAGGTGGCGTACTCGCGACGTTCACACGGCGCGGCATACTGCCGAAGCTCGAGCTCGGTGCGGGCGCAGGTGTTCGGTTCACCGGCGACGCGGTTGGTCCCGCGCTCGAGCTCGTCCTGCGCATCGCGCTGCCGGTGCGCGGCTTCGCGGCGTTCCTGCGCTACGACGGTGCGTTGCTGCGGCAGGAGAGGTCGACGACGGGACAGAACGCGGCCTCGTTCGGCATCGAAGCGCGCTGGTAGACCCCGCTCGGTTGCGAGTAGTGTCGGGCCCCGTGCGTCACATCCGTCTGATCGTCGAGTACGACGGCACGCAGCTCCATGGCTGGCAGCGTCAGCACAACGCAGCGACCGTGCAACAGCATCTCGAGGAAGCCCTTGCGAAGCTGCTGACGCACGAGACCGCGGTCACCGGAGCGTCGCGCACGGATGCGGGAGTGCATGCGCGCGGGCAGGTCGCGAGCTTCCGCACGGAGCGCCCGATTCCACTGATGGGGGTCCGTCGCGGACTCAACACGCTGCTGCCTGACTCGATCGCGATCCGCGATGCGAGCGAGGTTCCCGACACCTGGCATCCGCGGTTCTCCGCGACCGGCAAGCACTACCGCTACACGATTCTCACGTCGCGTGATCGATCACCGCGCTGGCAGGATCGTGCGTGGCACCACCCGGAGGCGCTCGATGTCAGCGCGATGCACGACGCGGCACGGGTCCTGATCGGCACACACGACTTCGCGGCGTTCCGCTCTGCCCACTGCAGCGCCAAGACCACGACACGGCGCGTCGATTCGATGACCCTCACCCGGCTCCACCCCTACCTCCTGGACATCGATATCCGGGGTAATGCGTTTCTCCGGCAGATGATTCGCATCCTGGTCGGGACGCTCACGGAGGTCGGGACGGGCCGGAAGACCGTGGCGCAAGTCGCCGAGATCCTTGCAGGTAAAGACCGGGTGCAGGCCGGTATCACCGCTCCCGCCCACGGCCTCGAGCTGCTGGAAGTGCGCTACGACGGCACCCGTCCCGGGCCAGTGTAAGCTCGCGCCGCGACTCGCGTTGAAGGAGTGTCGGTGGCCCTCGAACCAGCCACAGCGGTAGAGCTCGAACAGGAGCAACGCCAGGTCGAGGAGGCTCAAGCCGGCAACCTCGACGCCATGCGACCTATCCTCGAACGCTACGCCCAGCCGCTCTACGGCACGGTGATCTTGCCGCGCCTCGGCAATACCGCGTCCGCGGAAGATGTTCTGCGGGACACGCTCGCGACTGCGGTCGAAAAGATTCGTCGCTTCAGGTGGCAGGGCAAGTCGATCTATCCGTGGCTGCGCCAGATCGCGATCAACAAGGTATTCGACGTCCATCGCCAGTCCAAGCGGTCTCGGCGTCTGGCCGAGGCGCTGGTCCACGAGGTCAAGCTCGAGTCGGATCCCGACAGCCACGCTGACGCGCAGCTGATGGCGGACCAGGAGCAGCGCGCGCACCGCAGTCGAATCGACGAGACCATGCAGCAACTTGCCGAGAGGTATCGCACCGCGATCGAGCTACGCTTGATCCAGGAGCTGTCGCGCGAGGACTGCGCGAAGCGGCTCGG
>JAYVWH010001218.1:0-3139 GCA_043786265.1 Kofleriaceae bacterium
CGTCCTCGACAAGAACGAGTGGCGCCTGGTCGCCGAGGCCCGCTCCGAGAAGGGGCGCGCCATCGAGCTGACGCTTGCACCGGGGACCTACAAGGTGAAGAAGGTCCTCGACGACAGGCTCGAGGTCGGCCAGCTCGTGCTCGCGGCGGGCGAGAAAGCCGCCGTCGACAACATCACGTACAAGAGCGCACCGCTCTCGCAAGGCATCGTCAAGGGCAGCATCGACGACATGGCGCCCGAAGAACAGCGCGACTACCGCCGCACGCAGGCGTTCGGCATTCTCGCTGCGGGCCAGGCGCAGGCGGCGCTCGAGATGTTCGACACGCTGCTGCGCGAGCACAACGACGACATGGTCGCGTGGCGTGGTCGTGCACGTGCGCTCGTGCGGATCGCCGAGGCATACGAGCGCGTCGGTGACCACATGCGCGAACGCCTCGCGCTCAACGATGCGATCAAGGCCGACCCCGGGCTGACCGAGGACCCGATGTTCATCATCTGGTACAAGCGGCTCGGCGATCTCGATGCCCGTGCGCAGGCGACGTTCGAGGCCAAGCAGCGGCTTGATCTAGAGGTGAAGAACAACCCGCGCACGAACAAGCGGTTCGGCATCGGGTTCGATCTGATCAGCGGGCGCGGCGCCGCGGTGGTCACGGCCTCGTTGGTGATCCACAACATGTTCATGCCGCGGATCGCGGTCGACGGAGCCGGGCCGGGCGTCGATGCGGGGATCGTGGTCGCGCCGTTCCCATCGCGATGGAGCCCGTTTGTCGGCATCGGCGCCCACGTCTCGTTCGCGGAGCTTGGCGTCGGCGATGCCTCGACCGGCATGGTGACGACGAACAAGGACAGCTTCGACTACGCCGAGGTCTATGGCCGCCAGGTCCGCGGCGAGATCGGCGCCCAGTACGTCAGCGGGGTCGGCTTCACGACCGAGCTAGGGCTCACCCTGATGGCGTTCGAGACCAAGGATGGCAAGCGAGCGACGCAAGTGATGCCAATCCTGCACTTCGGTTGGCTTTGGTGAACGAGAGTTCCCACTTTGCGACCCTCGTTCGTCTAGCATCGTATGAGACATGGCTTCGTCCGGCGGGGGCGGTGGTGATATCGCCGAGCTGTACAGACGGCACGCGCCGGCGCTGCAGCGGCGGTGCGCCAGCATCGTCGGAAACTCCGAGGAAGCTCGCGATCTCGTTCAGGAGACGTTCGCCCGCTACCTGTCGGCGCAGACCTCGTTCGACCGCGCCTCCCCGTTCACGGTGCTGTATCGGATCGCGACGAACGCTTCGATCGATCGACTGCGCCGGCGCAAGACCGCGTCCGAGGAGGAGCTCGATCCCGAGGTCCGCGCCGGCGACCTTGGTAACGAGCCGCGACGCGTCGACCAGCTGCACGACCTCGCGCTACTCACGCGCGGTCTCACCGAAGAGGAGCTCACCGTGGCCGTGCTCCACCACCTAGATGGATACACGCAGGACAACATCGCTGCGTCCCTCGACATCTCGCGCAAGACCGTCGGCAAGATCCTCGGCAAGTTCGAGGAGCACGTGAAGAAGCGTGCCGCGCGCCTCGGCTACGGCGACAAGAAGGCGAGCGATGGCTAGCGCGGATCGCAAGCTCACGGATCTCGAGCTCGAGCGACATCTTGCTGGAGACTTGCCAGAGGCGCGCCTTGCGGCTGCGACAGGGGCCGACCGCGCGCGGCTCGGCGAGCTGCGCGCCGAGAGCGAGGCGTTCCTGCGTACCGTCGACGTCGATATGGAGGTCAAGCGGATCCATCAGCGAGTGGAACGCATGACACCGGAGAAACGATCTTGGTTGCGCTGGCTCATTCCTGCGAGCGCCCTCGCAGCGGCCGCCGCCGTGACCCTCGTCGTGATCCGGCGTGGTAGCGACGAGCCGGGATTGCCCCCAGACAACCTTCAGGTCAAAGGCGACTCGATCTCGCTCGTCGTGCACCTCGCGAGTGGCGATCGCAGCAAGCGGCTCGTGACCGGCGACGCCGTGCATGCGGGCGATCGCATCCGCTTCGAGCTCGATGGCATGAAGCCCGGCTTCGTCGCCGTGATCGGCATCGATGGCTCCGGTCAGCCGACGGTGTATCACCCCGAGCGAGGCAGCGCGCCCACCGCGTTCGATCCGAGCAATCGCCTCGTTCCCGGCGCGATCGAGCTCGATGCAACGCCCGGTGCCGAGCGGTTCTTCGCGATCTACAGCGAGCGTCCGTTTGCGTTCGAGGTCGTGCTCCCCGCGCTCGCGGCGGGCAGCGCGCTGCCGAGCGGCGTCAGCAAGGCTGAAGTCGTGCTGCAGAAGCAGTAGTAAAGCTCCCCTGTCGGCATCCACCCACGTCAAAGGCTGCATGAATCAACTCACCGTTGCTGCTGCGCTCGTTGCTGCCGTTCTTGCCGCCGGTTGCGGCGGAGGACCCGGCGAGGTCGACAGAACCCAGATGCTGACGGGCGCGGTTGGAGGCGAGACCTGGACGTTCGCCGCCGGCGAGACCAACGCGTTTCATTCGGAGGGCGAGAACGACTACTTCGCCGAGCTCTATCCGGCCGCGTACACGCAGTGCGGCTTCTCGACCCCGAGCGGAAATCACCTCATCGTCTCGGTTCCGAAGAAGACCGGTGACTTCACGTTCGGCACCTCACGCAACATGACGTTCGTCGTCGGTGACAGCAACAACTTGATCTCGTTCGAAGGCCGCGTCGTCGTCGACGAGGTGACCGCGACCACCATCAAGGGCGGCCTCGTCGCCAGCTACGACGGTGACAATGACGTCAACGGTACGTTCGAGCTGGCAATCTGCGCGCAGTGATTGCACGGTCCGGCGGGCCGAACCGCGCAGCATCGCCGAACGGCAGGTAACTATTCGCTGTCTTCGTGCATGAACTGCGCGAAGGCCTCGACGAGCATCTGCGGACTGTCGATCGCACGCTCCGCGGCCTTGCGGCCCTCGTCGTGCTCGAGCGCGTAGGTCACCTGGGTACCGCCGTCGATCGACTCCGCGCCGCCTTCGGCGGCACTGCGCGGGCCGGCTGAGCCGTCCCTTGCGATCGACTCCGCGCCGCCTTCGGCGGCACTGCGCGGGCCGGCTGAGCCGTCCCTTGCGATCGACTCCGCGCCGCCTTCGGCGGCACTG
>JAYVWH010001219.1:0-3946 GCA_043786265.1 Kofleriaceae bacterium
ACCCGGATCGAGATGCCGCGGGACTCGAGCTGCGTGAGCCACGAGGCGCCCGTGCCGGCACCTTCATGCTCCGCATCCGCGTGCACACCAACGTTGTTCGTAAAGTCGTTGCGGAGCGACCCTGCCTGGATCTCGGCCGGGGTGTAGAGGTAGCCCCCAAGAGGCGACTCGTGGAGCTTGCCCTTCTCGATGTGGACCAGCTTGCGAGCCGCAGAGGTCGAGCGCTGACCCGCGCGCTGATTTTCCTTCAGCATGGTGTCCGCACGCGCACTTGTCTGCTCCGCCGTGATCTGACCCGCGGCGACCAGCTCCTGGCGGTGATGGTTGGCTTCGACATCACGCGTCACGGCACGCAGGTGCGCATCCGCGATCCCGCGAGCGCCTGACCCGTCGAGCACGAAGAGCTTGTCGAACGCCTTCTTTGACGTGGCCGCGAGCTTGGTCTGCGTCGAGCGAACTAGCGCCTCGACGGCCGGATCTTTCGGCAACGTTGCTGCGAGCTCGTGGAAGTGTTCGAGCGTCGCCTTCGCGCCCAGGTAGTGGCTGTAGTCGGCGAGGAACGTCTCGAACTCGCGTGTCGTCCGGATGCTGGCGACCTGTGCGTCGGTGAGGCCGGTGTACGTTCGCAGCTGCTCGGCCGTTGGCGTGACGTGATCGGTCGGTTTGAACGCGGCGATCTGCTGTTTGGCGCCCAGCGCGTGCGTGGCCGCGCTCTGGCTCGACGTCAGCTTGGCCTGCTTGTCGCGCGTAGCGACCTTGGCCTCGACCTCCTTCACGTGGTTCTCGGCGGCCTTGACCGCCTCCCCTTCCGCCTGCGGGAACCCCTTGTCCATATCCGCGGCGAAGAACCGCTTGCGTGCTTCGTCGAGTGTCTTTCGCGCCGACGCGAGCTCGCTCTCGACGCTGACCTCCTCGTGCGCGGGCGCGGCAGGCTCGGGAGCGAGGTGCGGCGGGAGCGTCGTGTGGGTCTCCTCGGCCACCGGCGTGGTCGTCCGCGTCTCGGTCCCGGTCTTCTTCGCCGTGTTCTCGGTCGCCCTGTTCTCGGTCGCCGTGTTCTCGGTCGCCGTCTTCTCGGTCGCCGTCTTCTCGGTTGCGGGCTTGCTCGCCGCGTGCTCGGCCGGCACTGCTCTTGTCTCGGTCTCTGCGGGTGCGTGCACCGGTGCGGTGACCGGAGGCGCGCTTGCAGTCTCGGTCGCCGCAGGTTTTTTGGTCTCCGCCTTCGCGGCGGTCGGATCGATCGCGCGCTCGAGCGTCTCCTCCGCTTGCTCGGTGCTGTAGCGCGAGCGCTCCTCGTGGACGTGGCCAGCGTACTGCTGGACGCCCCAGAACCCGAGCTGCAGCGAGATCGTCGCACGCTCGGCAGGGGTCATCTCACTCCAGTGCGCACGCAGCTCGTTGACCGTGTTCAGCTGGGTCGCGACGTCCGCCGTACGCGAGGCTCCCGCGATCAAGCGCGCCACCATCGCCGCGCGGGTTGCTTGCGCGCCTTCGGCGACCGCCCCCGCCGTACGCACCGCATTCGCTCCTTCGGCGAGTGACCCTGCCAGCGCCGAGGTTCCAACGGTCGCGACCGCGAGGACGTTGCTGCCAAAGTCGAGCCACGCCGAGCGTGCATCGGCGTTCGAGAATGGATTGATCGACTGCTCGTGGTCGGCGCGATCCTCGATCTTCTGGCCCGCGCGCGCAGCGCCGTAGGTTCCAGCGATCACACCGCCTGCAACGGCGAGCGTACCGCCCGAGCCGACGATCGCAGCGCCACCGAGAATGATGCCGCCGACGAGAGCAGCCCTGTCGAGCGCGCCCTCCGCCTTCTCGACGTTCGACGGATGCTTCGCGTGCGTGTCCTCGGTCGTGTACTCGAGCTCGCCAGGCTTGCTCTCGTGCATCGCGAGGTTCTTGGGAAAGCTGATGCGACCGGCCGGCAATGTGTTGCTGTGCCGCCAGTCGGCCATCGAATCGTAGACGCGGCCGGTGTGATCGATCAGCTGACCGCCGACCTGAAATAACGGAAATTGGACGAAACCGATGTCATCGCTGGTCTTCGCGTCGAACAGGATCGGCAGGACGAGCACGGTCGGTGAATCGCCGCCCTTTTCGCGGATCTTCTTGGTGATCGCCTCGACGCGCTTGTTGCCGGAGTAGTTGTTCCACTTGCGCTGGTTGAATTTCTCGAGCTGCTCTTCGCTGTCGGCGAGACTCGTCTGCGTCTCGCCCATCGCCATGCCGATCTCGTTGTCGAGGTCCGTCCCGCGCAGCGTCCGTGGGTCGGTTCCGCGCAGCACGTTCTGTGACATGCGAGCGGCGATCACCTGTTTGTAGTTCTGGTTGAGAAAGTTCCAGTTCCGGTGCGGTTCGGTGACGCCACCGAGGTCGACCTCGACCGACGCATCCTTCGGCATCGGCGCGCCGGTCGCGAGATGGTCGGCCTTCGCAGTAGCGACCGTCTGTGTCGGTGTCGCCGACTTGACGACGAGGCCACCGAGCATCGCTTGCGCACCCGGACCAAACCCGGCCGCCTTGTCGAAGGCGGCGAGGAAGTGCACCTGATCTGCGGGCTGCATCCGCAGCAGCGCCGCGGCGATCGCGCCACCATTCATCCCGATCGAATGATCGCGCGCGCTGCCGAGCGATGACTTCGCGTTACCGCGATCGTGCTCGGTGTACTCGTGCGTGTGCATCGACTGCAGCGCCGCGTACCACTCGTCGGCGAGCCCCGCCTCGGTCATCACCTTCGCGAGATCCTGGCCCTGCCCGAGCGCCTCCTGGTGGAGCGCGAACACCTGCGTGCCCTTCGCGGTCGTCGCCGCGATCAGTGGCCCCTCGGTCGGGATCAAGCCCGGTCCGCCACCACCGTGCTTTGTCTCGGCAAGCACGAGCTCGAACTTCGCGTCCGGCATCTTTGCCTTGAGACCAACCATCGCGAGTCGATAGAAGTCTGCGGTGCCCGGATGCTCGTCCTTCGTGCCACCGGCGAGCGCCTGGACGAACGTGTTGATCCCGATCTGGTTCTTGCCGAGGAACTTCTTGAAGCCCGATTCATCGCCAACGCCGAGCTGATCGTGAAGCGCGTGCTCGACGCCAGCGACTTGGTCCTCGGTGCTCGCATCCGCGTGCATCGTCGTGCTCGCCGCACCCGGCATCGCCTTGGCGGCGCGGCGCTGAACCTCGGCGGCTTTCGACTTCGCGACCGTGAGGCGCTGGTCCTGAACATCATCCGGTGCAGGCGGACCGAACGCGCGGTCCGACGCCGACGCCGACGCGCTGCTCGATTTGCTCGCGACCGGCGGAATCGTGCCGCGGTTGAGGTATCGCGTCGATGCCGGCGGCGCGGCCGTCGAAGTGGTGGTTTCGGTCTGCTCGATGGCGGGAGTCGACCCGCGTGTCGTCGTGTCGTACCCGCCCATGTCTGTTCATTGATACTACCGCCGGACGCCTGATCTCCCTTCGCGGCCTCACTTCGTCGCGCTGCCAAGTAGGCGAAATGTGGCTAGTCCGGACCCGGGAAACCAGCCCTGTCACGCACCACAGGCATCGGTGCAGCTCCAAACCGAGCTCGTGCACTCGCACGTCAACGCGCACGTGCCCGCGAAGTAGTGGCAGACCTGCCCGTCCGCCGTGCACGCCTCCGCCGACGGGTCGACGATCGGACACGCAGGCAGATTGATAACAACGACACCGGTGTGCGCACATGCGAACACGCCATCGGCTTCGCATCCACACGTTGCATCTGCGACCTGACAGGAATCGCCCGGCGAGCAGCGAACATCCGACGCGCAGTCGCCACACGAGAACCGCCCGCCCGTGTCCTGCCAGCGTGAATCGCTGCAGACCCAGTTCGGACCGCACCCGCCGCCGCGATAGTGGCAGGACTGGCCCTCGGCGCTGCGCGGATCGAGCGTGCGACGGTCAGGAGATTCATCGAGCTCGCGAAGCGCTCCGCTCGTAG
>JAYVWH010001220.1:0-1558 GCA_043786265.1 Kofleriaceae bacterium
GACGGATCGGGGGCGCCGCCCCAGATCGCGTCGTTGTCCTCGGGGTGGCCGCCCGCCGACGCGCTGTAGCGGGTGTCGGCGAGGCCGCCGCCGTCGCGCAGCACGACCACGCCGCGGGTCCGCGTCACCGCGGCGGTGGTGCGCGGGTGCTCCTTGCCGGCGCCGGCGTAGACCTGACACTGCTGCGTCGAGCAGAGGAGATAGGGCTCGGTCAGGTTGCGGCGGCCGATCTTCTCGAGCAGCTCGGTGCGCGCCGCGATGGCCTGGGCCTCGAGCGCGGCCTCGGGCGCGTCGGGGAAGATCTCCGACGGCACCAGGCCGGCCAGCAGCTTGTCCTCGCCGACGGCGTCGACCGCGGTCAGCGTGCCGTCGGAGCCCAGCGTCACGTAGACCGCGCCCCAGTAGCGGCGATCCTCGAGCCCGGTCTGCATCTGCGAGCCGCCGGTCCCAGTCGGTACATCGGACACCGTGACGGTCTCCGTCGGCTTCTTGGGCATGAACCACAGCACGCTCGGGTTCCGGATCGTCGTCGAACCGCTCTTCGCGATGATCGTGCCCGACGGGCGGCGCACGAGCTCCTCGTGCACCGCGGTCTTGACGTTGAACTTCTTCGCGATCTCGGCGGCGCGCGCGGTGCCCTTGCCGGCGGCGACCGGATCGATCGTGATGCGTACTTCGCGGGTATCGATCACTTCTCCGCCCGTGCCGAACACGGTGCCGATCTCGAACGAGTGTGGATCGAAGCCGCGATCTTTCCAGCGCGTGAGCGATGCCGCGATGCCGGTCGCGTCGTCGGGGCCAAGCGTCTCGACAACCGTCCACTCGACGATCTGCGCGGGCTTGACGTTCTCGGCGGTGATCGTCCATGCCTCGCCACCGTCGGCTTCGACCGTGCTTCCACCCATACCGTCGGGCCGCACCATGATGCCGCCCTTGGCCTTGAGCTTCACGTCCTTGCGGCCTCCCATGATCTCGACGGTGATCAGCGGCAGGCCGTCGTCGGTGAACGTGAACCTCGTCGAGTACAGCATGCGTAGCTTGTCGCTCGCCGATGTCTCATCGGCGTTGGCGATGCCCTGGGTCACCACGAACGCCAGCAAGAAACTGACGAAGAACGCGACGGCGGACGAGAGGCCGACTCGGAGCATGGTCGAGCATGTGCACCCGCGGATTCGGAGAGCAAGAAATCGGCGGTTTTCAGCCGCTTAACCACCGGCCCCGAAGAGACCGTGCTGTAGCTACTCGTTCGCCGGCGCTTTGTTCATCGACGCATGCAGACGTTCGTCGCTCATGCTGAAAACCCGAATGAGTACTATTGGTTAGGCGCCGGAGTCGCAGGTGACATACACTGCGCGGCAATGGGAGGCCGTCGTCGAAGCCGGACCAAGGGTCCGTTTGGTGAGCATATCGATCGCGTCGCCGCGCTCGATGAGTTGCTCGCGGCCGCGATCACGGCCGACGAGCTCGTGGAGATCACGAGCGGGTATCACAAGGTCAGCTTCACGCTCGCCGACGAGGTTGGCTCGCTAGCACTCGATGGTGCGGCGCACGGGACGCT
>JAYVWH010001221.1:0-4058 GCA_043786265.1 Kofleriaceae bacterium
ACCGCGCCGACCGCGCCGACCGCGCCGACCGCGCCGACCGTACCAGTCACGACCGGTATTGCGGCGGGAAACGAGCCAACACCGCGACGTCCGCGATCATAGACCTATGACGCCCCCGAAAACGTCATTTCGCCTCGAAAGAGGCTTGCCATGATACCGAAACAATATTATTGCCTTAATCAATGAATTCGCAGATGGAGCTCGGTCTCTCGGCTTCCACGCTGGAAGCGTCGGACGCCTCGAATCCGAACCATCGCCCGCCGCGCGGAGGCGCGCGCGAAGGCGCCGGGCGCAAGAAGTCCAAGCTGCGTCGCGATCCGGTGCACCGCACGCGTCCCGAATTCTCGCGTCACCACCCACAGCACATCGTCTTGCGCACCAAGGCCGAGGTCGGCCGCTTGCGTCGCGGACCGATCTATCGCTCGATGCGGAAGGTTCTCTCTCGCACGCTCGGCCAGCTCGGCTTTCGCGTCGTCCATCTATCGATCCAGCACAACCACCTCCACTTCCTCGTCGAGGCTACCGGCAAGAATGCGCTGCGCCTGGGCATGCAGGGCCTCGCCATCTCCGCCGCCCGGGCGATCAACCGCGCATGCAAGCGCAAGGGCAAGGTGTTCGAGTACCGCTACCATGCGACCTCGATTCGATCGCCCCGGCAGGCACGCAACGCGCTCGCGTACGTCCTCAACAACTGGCGCCGTCACAACGAAGACGAGCGTGCGCGTGCAGCGCGGTTCGCCGCGATCGATCCGTACTCGACCGCGCGTGCCTTCAAAGGCTGGAAGGAAGGCGGTGCAGTTAAGATGCCGCCGGGCTTCGGTACGTTCCCGCCGATGGAGGTCGCCGAGCCCAACACCTGGCTGCTCAAGGTCGGGTGGGAGAAGGGCGGCACGATCAGCGCCTTCGTCACGCCGGGACCGCTCGCCGGGCGTTGAGGCGAGACGCGGGCGGAAATCTCGCGTGCGCTCAGCGTGGGCGGCGCTCGTGCGCGGCCGGTTCGCAGCGAGGACGTTCCCTGGCTATGGCAACAAGGGCCGCTTCGTGACCGAGAAGGCGCTCAACACGTCGCTCGCCGCGAACATCGGTGGCCTCGACTGGACCGTCGGTGGTTTCGGTGAGCGACGGGCGGCGCGCGCGAAGGTCCCGGGTGACCCTGCGTCTGCTCCACCACGAGTACCTCGAGCAGAACCCGACGGGCGCGTACGGCTACAGGCGAACCCTGGGGTTAACTGCGCTATAACGCGGCCGTGCTGCTGCGCTATGCCCTCGTGCTTGTCGCGCTCTCGAGCTGCGTCGATCGCGGCGCAGGTCCGCAGGGCAAGAAGATCGATCCGAGCTACCTCCGCGAGCACCTGCTGACTCAAGCGCCCGCGGGCATCCAGCACGTCGATGTCTCGCTCGGTGGCAAGGTCACCTATCTCGGCTCCCGAGTCGCCAATGTCGACGGGACGCCAGCGCCCGACGTGATCGCGCCCGGCGCAACCTTGCGCCTCATCCACTACTGGCAGGTCGTCCAACCGCCGGGCCCCGGCTGGAAGATCTTTCGCTACGCGCGCGGTGCTGCCGGCAGCGCGGACTTCATGAACTTCGGCCCGACCGACATGGAGCAGGGCCTGCCCACGACGAAGTGGAAGGCCGGCCAGATCATCGAGGACACCCAGGACGTCGTGCTGCGTCCCGACTGGCGCTCGGCGATGGTGACGATCTATGTCGGCCTCGTTGCCGATGGTGGTCACCAGCTCGGTGACCGCATGCTGACAAGTCCGGCGACCGGTTCAAACGTCGTCGATCGCGCGATCGTCGCTCGCACGCTCGAGGTCGACCTCAGCAAGGCGCCACCGCCCGCGGGCACCGTCTACATTCCGCACGCGGCCGGCGAGATCGTGATCGACGGTATCGCGAGCGAGCCGGGCTGGGCGAACGGCATCATGTCGCCAGAGCTCGTCACGGCGGATGGCAGCGCCGACCCCGTGGGCAAAGCGATCGCGCGCATGGCGTGGGACGAGCAGAACCTCTACGTGTTCGTGCAGGTCACCGACACCGATATCTACAGCGAGTACAAGAAACACGACGAGCCGCTGTGGAAGCAAGACACCGTCGAAATCTTCATCGACGCCGATGGAAACCGTCGGGGTTACGTCGAGCTGCAGGTCAATCCCAACAACACCACCTTCGATTCCTACTTCGCGACCACGCGCGCGCAGCCGGGCGACGAGACCTGGACATCGAACATGCAAACGGCCGTTCGTGTGCGCGGCACCGCCGACAAGGCGGGCGATGCCGACCAAGGCTGGGATGTCGAGATCGCGATCCCCCTCGCAGCCGTCAAGGGTCGCGACGATGCGATGAACGTGCGCCTGCCGCCGCAGGTCGGCGATCGCTGGAAGCTCAACGTCGTGCGCGTCGACTATCGCAGCGGTGGTGGTAGCCCTGGCGTCGCGAGCTGGAACCGCATCGGCTACAGCGATTTCCACGCCCTCGATCGCATGCTGCAGGTCGTGTTCGCCGACGCAACCGGCTCGATCGTCGTGAAGCCCGGTGAAAACTCGCCCGGGACGACACAAGTCTCTGCTGCACCACTCACGGCCTCGGGCTCTGGCTCCGCTGCGCCACTCACGGGCTCGGGCGCTGCAGTACCGAAGACCGGCTCAGGCTCCGCTGCACCAATGACGGGCTCTGGCTCTGCAACGCAGAAGATAGGCTCAGGTTCTGCGGCTCCGGCGAACGCTGGCTCAGGCTCAGCAGCGCCGAAGGCTGGCTCGGGCGTGGGATCCGGAACGGCTAAGCCGACGACAGGCGCGACGATGCGTGGCACGACGCCGTCTCCATTGTAGCAAGGGGCGCTGACGGTGCGGGCGGACGCGACACCGAGCGAGCGTCGAGCGCCGAATGAACACGACACGTCACCGCGCGGCGGTGGCGTTCTCCGCGAGCGTTATGCGAGCGTTATGCGAGCGTTCTCCGTCGAGGGGGAGGCCGAGAAGCGTAAGCCGGATGGCGTGGTACGATCTCGTCGATGTCACGAGCCGTGCTTGCGCTGCTGCTCGTTACAGCGAGCGCGGCCTGCTCCCACGGCACCAAGCGCGTCGGTAATCCGCCAAGCTGGCGCGCCGGCGGCAAAGACGCACCGGCGCGACCCGCCGGTCCGGTCACGTTTACGCCGACGACGGAGGGCGCGGCTCGCTACAACGAATCCCTGCAGGCACCGCCGAAGACTGCCCTCGGCGACGCAGTGATCAATGCAGTTCGCGAGGCAGCGGTGAAGGCGAACCTGCCCGCACCGGCGGCCGACGCGCGGCTGTTTCGCGCGTGCCTCGAGCTCGCCGAGATCGTGCCGGAAGAAGGCATCGTTGGCTACAACGTCGTCGAGTTCGCACTGCAGCGTAACGGCATCATCGAACCGTCACCCCACCTGCTCGTGGTGTGGGGCAACATCGACGAGCCGCAGCTGATCGTCGACCAGCTGCGACCACGACTCGCGGAGATCCTCGCTGATGGTGCAACAGCTCGCGTAGGGATCGGTGCCGCGAAGCGCAACTCCGACGGCACTGGCGCGGTGGTGTTTGCCCTGCAGGCGTCGGGCGTCGTGACCAATCCGATCCCGCGCGCGATGGCGCAGGGCGGCAGCTTTGCGCTCGACGCCGTCGTCGAGAGTCGGTTTCGCGAGCCCGAGCTGTTTGTCACCCGCGAGGACGGCACGACCGAGAGGATGGCGATCGCGATCGGCAAGTCGGGTGGCTTCAAGGCGACCGTCGAGTGCGGCAAGCATATTGGCAGGCAGCAGGTCGAGATCACTGCCAGCGATCAGGCGGGATCGACGGTGCTCGCGAATTTTCCGGTGTGGTGCGCAGAGCAACCGCCCTCGACGATCACGTTCGACAACACCCAGGCAGACAATGCCGTCGTTGCCGCCGACGAGGCGGAGCGTCGGCTGCTCGCATTGATCAACCGCGATCGGCAGGCCGCTGGGTTGCCCGCGCTGCTGTGGGACGACCGCGTGATGGCGGTCTCGCGTGCGCACTCCGAGGACATGCGGAAGACGAAGATCGTCGCGCACA
>JAYVWH010001222.1:0-5748 GCA_043786265.1 Kofleriaceae bacterium
GGGGCACCTCGCCGGACCGACGATCCTCGTTGGCGCCCTGTACGCCGTGTCCCTCGTGGTGGGAGCGTCGATCGCCGGATATCAGATGCGAGCGCGTGCGATCGCGGCCGCGCATCACCTCCACATGCAGGCGTGGCAGTTGCGCCAATTGGTACCGCGCTAGCACTTCAAGTGAGTGCAAACCCTCGGTCGCAGACACCTCGAGGGGCCAGGTGGCAACTCGAGGAGCCACCTCGATCTGCATCGATCTGCGGACCTAGCGCGCTGCGTCGTTGGCACTGTCATTGCTCGATGGCGATGCACGAACATGCTCCGCACTCTCGCCGCTGGTCTCCTCGCTACCACCTCACTTCTGCTCGCGCCCCACGCCGCGCACGCGGACGCGTGCTCCCCCGCCCGCGTGATGGTCGTCCTCGACAAGTCGAGCTCGATGGTCACGGGCATGATCGGCGCCGATACGAAGTGGGACGTTGCGGTCGACGGTCTCGGCCAGCTCCTCAGCGCGTACCAGGCCAAGGCCGAGTTCGGCCTGATGACGTTCCCGCAGCCAAGCCAGTGCGGACCCGGTGCGCTCGACGTCAATCCAGCTCTCAACGCAAAGGCGTCGATCATTGGCGAGCTCGGTGCACCGCCGCCGACGTCAGGCAACTACACTCCGATGTCGCAGACTCTCGAGGCTGCCGCCGAGCTCGGCGCGATGCAGAGCGCACCTGGTCCTCGGCACGTCATTCTGATCACGGACGGCTGGCAATACTGCTCGCCGTATGACCCCGCGACGCGCTTCGATGGAACCGCGGCGATCGACAAGCTCAACGCCGCCGGCATCAAGACGTGGATCGTCGGCTTCGGTGCGGAGGTCGATCCGATCGCGCTCAACCGCATGGCGGTGAAGGCGCAGACGCAGCGTCCGAATTGCGATCCTGCGAGCGAGGACGCCGCTTCGGCGAACAACTGCTACTTCCAGGTCAACAACTCGGCCGAGCTGGTCGCGGCGCTCACCCAGATCGCAGGCTCGGCTTCGGCCGAAGTCTGCGACGGTGTCGACAACGACTGCGACGGTCAGGTCGACGAGGATCTCAAGCGCGCGTGCTCGACGGCCTGTGGGCAGGGCACAGAGACTTGCAGCGGCGGTCAGTGGGACGGTTGCAGCGCCCCCGCGGTCACTGCCGAGCTCTGCGATGGCGATGACAACGATTGCGACGGCGAAGTCGACGAAGACGACACCGGCCTGTGCGCGGATGGCGATGTGTGTGCGGGTGGCGAGTGCCTGCCTCCCGGTGGCGCCGATGACGGCGGGCTGAAGACCGGCTGCGGTTGCGAGTCGGGAAATAGCTCACCGACGGCGCTGCTACCGTTCATGCTCGCCGGTCTGGTCATCTTCGGCCGCCGCCGCCGCAAGTGACGCTGTAGACTGGGAGCATGCGCCGCGCGTTCCTGTTGTTTTTGGTCGCGTGTAGCCCCGGTACCGTCGATGGCGTCAGCGGAGGAGATGCACGCCTCGTCGATAGCCTCAGCATCGATGCAACGCCGCCGGTTCCCAGCGGCTGTATCACCGACGTGTCGACCGGCGACCACACGTACACGTGCAACAGTCTCAAGGTCGATGCGCGGATTCCCGCGCAGTGCCAGGCGCCGGGCTGCGGCGTCATCCTCGTCTTGCACGGTGACACCGGCAACGGGTTGCTCATGGATGCGCACATCAAGATGCGCGACCTCGGGCAGCAGAACGGCTACATCGTCGTCGCGCCGACGGGCCCACCATACGGCGGCGGCCAACCGGGCTCGACGTGGAACAGTGCGATCGACGCCGACCTGGTCGCGATCACGAATCAGTTCGCCGACGTGTTTCGCGCGGACCGCAAGAAGATCCACGTCACCGGGTTCTCCCGCGGTGGCTTCGTGACGTGGCGCCTGCTGTGCGACCATAGCGATCTGTTCGCCTCGGCGGCCCCGGCCGGCGCTGGCAACGGGACCGACTTCGGCGAGCCCACGTGCTTTGACAGCACGTCGCACGCGCCGTCGCGCAAGATCCCGATCGTGTTCCTGATGGGCCGCACGGATGTCTCGGTCACCTACTCGCGCATGATGCAGATCCGCGATGGCGCGATCGCGAGCTACGCCGCGACCGGTCCCAGTGTCCTCGTCAACGAGCCCGAGTACACCCACAACCGCTGGACCGGTGGCGGCTCGGTGGTCGAGACGTTCGATCATGCGTACGAGAACTATTCGACCAGCGACTTCGCGTCGGCCAAGGGTCACTGCATCGTCGGCAGCACGACCGATCCGCTCGCGCCGCAGTACGCGATTCCGTGCCAGCTGCCGACGAAATTCGTGTGGGGCGAAGAGGTCATGAAGTTCTTCATGGCTCATCCGATGCCGTAGCGATGGGCAAGAAGCGACCAGAGCGCACCGAGCGGCGCGCGCGCGACCGCAAGGTTCGCCAGCTCGTCAAGGCAACGGAGAAGCTAGCCGGGATCTCTGCCGGTGGCTCGGTGGACCTGGCGATCGAGGTGACGGCATCGGTGCAGATCGAGATCCGGGTCCACGCGATGCGCTGCCCGCAGTGCAACGGCGACTACAAGGTCCTCGATCATCGCTCGGCGGGGCAGGGCGTCCGGCCGGTCGACGTGCAGTGCAACGTGTGCGCGATCAAGCGGACACTGTGGTTCGAGATCGTCGAAGACCAGCCGAACTGATCCTCGGTGTACGATCAGCGCCTATGCGTTTGATCGCACTGTTCTTACTCGTGACCGGCTGCTATTCGGCGACGGCTGCCGCACCTGACATCAACGCGGCATGGCGCGGTCGCGCGCGCGTCGAGGTCGAAGCCAGGCTCGGTCCGGCGACGCAGCAGGCACAGCAGCCCGAAGGGACGACGGCGCTGCGCTGGGTCGGCCATGGCGTGAACGTGAGCTCGTTGCCAAGCGGTCATCTCGATCTGAAGCTCTCGCCGGGCAGCTTCTCACTCGATGCCGAAGCGAAGGCCGGTGTCGTCGAGAAGTATGACTTCACGCGCGCGCTCGCCCTCGTGGGGCCGGGCGGAGCGATCCTCGAATTCGACGGCGCGTTCGCCGCGAACTTTCCGTCGGGACTCAACGCGCGCACGGGGCTCGTGATGGGACTGACCGCCGGCATGGGTGCGTTCTCCGACGCGACCACGCCGATTCCGTCAACGGCCTTCTACATCGGCGGCATGATCGGCCCGCAGCTCGCGCTGATCGGCACGTACAACTTTGTCAACGCGAAGGACTCCAAGCTGGGCTATGCGATGGGCCACGCCTGGGGCTTCGGCGTGCAGTACTGGCCTGCCGCGCGCGTCGCCGTCCGCGCCGCCGCCGCTGCGGTCATCGATCTCGATCCGGGCTTGAAGAACGCGACGTTCGCGCCCGGCGGGACGTTCGGAGCCGGCTACGCGATCGTGCGCTCGGGTTCGTTCGTACTCGACCTGCGCGCGGACATGATCGTGTCGACGTCTGCGGCGTTCGGCATGGCCGGCGTCGGCGTCAACGTGAACTGATCGCGCGCGCTCACTTGTTCTGCGCTACGGTAAATCCCATGGAGTGCCGGCCGGCTTGTGGCGCGTGCTGTATCGCGCCCTCGATCTCGCCGTCGCTACCGGCGCTCCCCCAAGGCAAGGCCGCTGGCGTGGTGTGCCCGCACCTGACGCCCGAGATTCGCTGCTCGCTGTTCGGCAAGCCGGAGCGGCCGGCGACATGTGTGGGTTTACGTCCGGATGCCGAGATGTGCGGTGAGTCCGCGAGGGAAGCGATGGAGACGTTGCTTGCCTGGGAGACGCTGACCGCACCGAGGCCACGATGAGCTCGCTGATGCCGGTGGGCGACCCGCCCGTCACGCGCTGCGCGATCTGCAAATCTCGCGACGCCGCCGGGCCATGCGCACGGTGTCACCGGAGCGTGTGCGGCGATTGTTGCGAGCTCACCTCCGGCGGCGCGACGACGTTCGCGATCTGTCTCACGTGCGTCAAGCGGGGTGGCAGCTCGCTGTCGTCGGCGTGGGTGGGTCTGCTCGTGTGGATGGGCGTCATCATCGTCGGCCTGGCAGCGATCGGAGCGCTGCTCGTGTTATTGCGCCGATCATGATGCGCCTCGCCGCCGTCGCCGTGGTCCTCGCCGCTTGCAGCTCGCCCGCACCGAGACGCGCTGCGCGCCCCGCGCCGGTCACGCCGATCTCTGACCGCATGGATACGTTCGAAATGAACGGCTATGCCCTCGCGGGCGCCGAGTACTGGCCGTACGTCGGCAAGGACGACATCAACTATCCAGCCGACGTGCTGTGGGGCTTCTATCCCGCGAAGGGAGAGATTCCGCCGGGCGAGACGGAGCCGAACGTCGACTCCGCACGTCCCGAGGCGATCGCGTGCGCCAAGGAAGCGTTCGCTCGACTGCAGGTGTTCCTCGCGAGCAATCCGCCGAAGCTGCGCCAGATCATCGAGCTCGGCGAGTCGCACGGGTTCGTACCGCGGTTCTATCTATGGACGAACGACTACGGCCGGGCCGCTACACCGTATCCACCCGGCGTACGCGAAGCGCGGCTCTGGTACTGGAAGCGCAAGCAGCCCGAGCCGCCCAAGCCGCCGGGGTACTGGAAGTGGGAGTCGTCGCTGACTCAGGACGGCGCGTGCCATGTTCCGCAGACCGAGCAAATCGAGCAGTACCTGACCGAGACCCTTCTCGCGAACTACTCATTGAGGATCGACGACGCGGCCCATGAACATGATCAGCCCGGTGGTCTTGTCGACGATCGCGAACAGAAACGGATGGTCGGCATGTAGCTCGGTCGACTTCGGCGGCGGCGCTCCACCGATTGCCGCGACCGCGGTTGCAGCGGCGGCTTCTGTCCCGTGCTCGTCGACTTTGACGAACGCCTTGTGGATCACCGACGAGACATACAGTCGGTCGCGCCCGTCGGGCGGCTTGGCCATGTTCGTGAAGTCGGCAAGCTGCGGATCGAATGCATCGGTCACACCGAGCGCCTGAAGCGCCCTGTCGAGCTTGAGCGGTTCGGGTGGATCGATCGTGAAGCGGGGCAGGGTGAGCGTCACGTCACTCGGGGCGAGCTTGGGTTGCAATGCCTTGAGCGTCGGCTCGAGAGACTTCTCGAGCGCCGCGAGGCCATCTCGTGCATCCGGGATGAGCACGTACATCGCCATGCTGTCGCCCTTGTAGGGCAGCTCGATCAACGACGCGCCGTTGCCGGACGCGTAGCGGAACTGATCGCGCCGCAGCATCGTGGGGACCTGCGCCTGCGTGGTGCCGTTGACCCAGAACGGGCGTGGTTGCGTGAGCGCAGGGTCGAACGGTGTCGCCCAGTCAGCGAGGAAGTAGATCGCGTTGACGATGACGAGCTTGGTCGCAGGACCGAGCGAATGTGGCGGCAGTAGATCCTTGATCCGATCCGCGGTCTGCTCGGCGACCCAGGTGTTGATCTTGCCGCGCATCTCTTCGGCGCCTGTCACGAAGTCGACGGGCTCGATCCACACATCGAACGCATGGCGCACGATCGTGAAGTACGTCGTGTCGATGTTGTAGGTCTTCTCGCCGTACAGCCGGTTCGCGATCTTCAACGTCAGCGGCCGCTTGGTGTCGGTCAGCGACTTCGCAAGATTTCCCCAGCGCGACAGCACGATGTCGGGCGCACCGACCAAGTGCAGGAGGCTCTGCAGCTGCGTGGCTGTTGCGCCCTTTGCGCCACCCCACGCGATCGTCAGTGGGATCGCGATGCTCGCCG
>JAYVWH010001223.1:0-6367 GCA_043786265.1 Kofleriaceae bacterium
CGGGCACCTCGCGTGCCTGAACTTCGCGTCTGCGAAGCGGCCCGGTGGCGGGTTCCTCGGCGGTGCGCAGGCGCAGGAGGAGTCGCTCGCTCGCGCGTCCGCGCTGTACCCGTGCCTGCGGACGCAGCCGGAGTATTACGCGCGCAACAAGGAGCTCGGCTCGGCGGTGTATCTCGACATCGTTCTCTACTCGCCGGCCGTTCCGTTCTTCCGCGATGACAACGGAGGATGGTTCGATGCACCCGTGCTCGCGAGTGTGATCACCGCTGCAGCGCCGAATGTCAGCGCGCTGCGCGAGGCCAAGAAATACGACGCCGACGACGTGGCCCTCGTCCTCGAGAATCGCAGCCAGCTCGTGCTCGCGCTTGCGGCGCATCACCAGGTGGAGCGTCTCGTTCTGGGCGCGTGGGGCGCTGGCGTGTTCGGCAACGACCCGGCCCAGGTCGCGCGTATCTTTGCAAAGCTGTTGAAGGGGCCGTTTGCCGGCGCGTTCGCCGAGATTGTTTTTGCAGTGCTAGGTGCCCGTGAGACCAGCGTGAATCACCGCGCTTTCGCGGACGTCTTTGGGTAACACACTGCAATGTGGCGTGCGTGAGTCGGGCTCTTGGTCGCGGCACGCGGCGACCACCGCGTCGTCGCGGTAGTTGGCAGCGACGGCGACGCTCACTTTGGCGCTGACTCGGCGCGATTGACGATCGGCTTGAGGCGCTCGCCGAGCTTGAGCTGCATATCCTGGGGCAGGACGTCGTCGCACTTCTTGAAGGCGGCGATGTTGCCGGGGGGGACAGCCGTGATGCACTCGCGAAACGAGGCAGGCCAGTTGTCCTCGCGACACGACGCTTCCATCACGCCAAGCATCTTGTCGACCATGGCGACACCCGCGCTACCGACGGACGGCGGCATGTCGGCGATGATCGCCTCGCGCATCCGGACCGCGACCGCCTTGCAGTCGGTGGAGCTCGCCCGTTGCGGAAACAGCCGTGGTGCGCACTCCATCAGCTCCCACGTGCTCGTCGCCTTTGCGATGCACGTGGCTTCGCGCACGTTGATCTTCGCAGCGGCGCAGTCCTCGCGATGGTTCGCAACAACTGGCGTGCGTGTTTCGGGCTTGGCCGCGGGGCCGAGCTCGAAGTTGGTGATGATCTCGGAGACCTTGTCGCAATCGGCAGGCGCGTCCGGCGAGGGCGGCGGTGTGCTCTTTTGATTGCACGCCGCGACCGCGAGGACGAGGACGCCCATGCGAGACCTCACTCGAGGCTTCACTCGGCGATGTGCTTCTGGATCTCGGCTTCCAGCTTGCTGCGCGGCATCGCGCCGACCAGCTGGCTGACCACGCGGCCACCCTTGAAGATGAGCAGCGTCGGGATCGACGTCACGCGGTACTGCTGCGGGACGATCTGGTGATGGTCGACGTCCATCTTCGCGACCTTCAGCTTGCCTTTGTAGTCGTTAGCAAGCGCCTCGACGGTGGGCGCGATCTGCTTACAGGGTCCGCACCACACCGCCCAGAAGTCGACGAGGGTGGGAATTTCCGACTTCAGGACTTCGGCCTCGAAGTTGGCATCAGTGAGCTCTTTGACGTTCTCGTTCGCCATCGGTGGTCTCGCTTATGTAACCCCTGGAAGGGAAGACCGCAACCCAGTCGAAGGACTGGTATACTTCCATCTGCATGTCTCGCCTGTTCATTTCGGTCGATCGACTGGAAGCCTGGAGCGCCGAGGGCCGTGCCGCTCTGGAGGGCGCTTCGATGACGCTGACCGAGCTGGGCCGGAAGTTCACGATGACGCCGGCGGTTTGCTTCGTGAAGACCATGGGTACGGACCAGGACCCCTACGACCTCGTGGGCCGCGTGAAGAGCAAGCCCCAGCTCGACGAGATGGGCGCCGAACAGCTCGCTAACTCCGTGATCTACCAGGACATGGCCTACGACGTGATCGACGGGTTCATCGGCGAACCGTTGCCGCCGTGACCGAGCCGACGCGGCTGCTGTCGGTCGCCCCGTCACCTGCATTCTGGGTGGCGATCGTGCTCTACGCTGCGGCAACCGCGGCACTGCTCGCAGTGCTCGCGGGCAATGCCAAGCTGCGACCGCTCGCACTGGGAATCGTCACCGCCGCGTTGCTCGCCCACGGTACCGACATCGGCTGGCGCGGCACCCTTCACGTCCACCCGGCGCAATCGGTGCGCGAGGCGATCGGCTTCCTCGCGTTTCTGCTGACCGGTGGTTATCTGCTCACGAGCCTGCGCTACCGGCTCACGCTCGGCGGCGTGGTGATCATGCCGGTGTCGACGATCCTGCTCGTGCTCGCGCGACTCACGCCTGCGGGGCATGCGACCGAGGACCTGACGGCGCTCGGGCGTATTCACATCTCGCTCGCCACGCTCGGTGTCGGGATGTTCGCGATAGCGAGCGCGTTGTCGGCGATCTATCTCGCAGAAAATCGCGCGCTCAAGCGCAAACAGTTTGACGGGATGGCGCTCAAGGACGGCGCGGGCGCTGCACCACTCGAAGCGCTCGATCGGTTGTCACACCGCCTGATCTGGGTCGGCTTTCCAATCTTCACGCTCTCGCTCGTGCTCGGTGCGATCTGGGTGTCGCGCCTCGGGCAGAGCCTCGATCGCATCGAGTACCCCCTTGCCGCGGTGACCTGGCTCGCGTTCGCGACGCTGCTGATCGCACGAACGGCGTACGGCTGGCGTGGCCGGCGCGCGGCGTTGCTGACGCTGCAGGGCTTTGCGTGCGCTCTCGCGGTGCTGCTCATCTACCTCCTACGCAGGATGGTATGAGCGGCAACGGCGAGCTGTTCGTCGTCGGGATCAGCTGGCGAACTGCACCGGTCGCCGTGCGCGAGAAGCTCGCGTTTCGCGAGGAGGAGCTGACACCGGCGCTCAAGGAGATCATCGGCAAACTGCCGGTCGCGGAGGCGCTGCTGATCTCGACGTGCAATCGCGTCGAGGTCTACGGCGTGGCCAAGCCCGGTGCCGACGCGGCCAGCGCGGTGCGCGCGTTCATGATCGAGCAGCGCAAGGTCAAACCGGGCGACGTGCGCGAGGCACTCTACGAACGGCGCGGCCCCGAAGCGGTGCGCCACGTGTTTCGGGTCGCGTCGGCGCTCGACTCGCTCGTCGTCGGCGAGGCGCAGATCCTCGGCCAGCTCAAGGAGGCATACAGCGTGGCCGGCTCGAGCGGGACGTCCGGCCCGGTGCTGTCGCGCGCTCTCGAGCGTGCGTTCGGCGTCGCGAAGCGCGTGCGCACCGAGACCACGATCGCCCGCGGCGCTGCGAATGTCTCGTCGGTGGCCGTCGAGCTGGCGGCACGCGTGTTCGGTGACCTCACGGGCAAGAACGTGCTCGTCGTCGGTGCTGGAAAGATGAGCGCACTCGCGGCGCGGCACCTGTACAGCTCGGGTGCCCAGCGGATTGTCGTGACCAACCGGTCGCCCGCGAAGGCCGAGGCGCTCGCCGCCGAGATCGATGGCACCGCGAAGCCGTGGGAGGATCTCGAGAAGCACCTCGTCGAGGCCGATGTGGTGATCAGCTCGACCGGTTCGCGCGAGCCGATCCTGACGAAGAAGCTGTTCAAGGCAGTCGCGAAGGCACGGCGGTGGCGACCGATGATGGTCGTCGATATCGCCGTTCCGCGTGACGCCGAGCAAGGCATCAACGATCTCGACGGCGTCTACCTGTTCAACATCGACGACCTCGACAAGGTCGTGCGCGCGAACATCGCCGAGCGCGAAAAGGCAGCCGAGCACGCGTCCAAGATCGTCGAGCACGAGGTCGGTCAGTTCGAGCAGTGGCTGCGCACCCAGGCCGTGGTTCCTACGATCCGCGCGCTGCGCGAACACTTCACGGCGGTGGCCGATGCCGAGGTGCAGAAGGCGCTCGACGTGGTGGGGCGGAAGGACCACACCAAGGAGCAGCAGCGCGAGCTGCTCCAGCGCGTCGTGCAACTCGTCGTCAACAAGTTGCTGCACCAGCCAACCGCTGCGCTGCGCGAGGCCCCGACCGATGCGGGCGAGGTGCGTGCCGCGGTGCTGTCCGAGCTGTTCGGGCTCACGCTCTCGGAAGGTGATGAGGAGGTCGCAGCGGCGCCGCCCGAAGCTGCTCCCGGACCAGAAAGCAAGAAGGCACAAGCGTGAGCACACCCACGAGACTCGTCATCGCGACCCGCGGCAGCGCGCTCGCGCTGTGGCAAGCACATCACGTCAAGGCGCGGCTCGAGGCCGTCGCACCAGGCATCGTCATCGAGCTTCAGGTCATCAAGACCAGTGGCGACAAGATCCTCGATGTTCCGCTCGCGAAAGTCGGAGGTAAGGGCCTCTTCGTGAAGGAGATCGAGCAAGCGCTCGTCGAGAGAACCGCTGACCTCGCGGTGCACTCGATGAAGGACGTCCCGGCCGAGCTCGCGCCGGGCCTCACGCTGTGCGCCGTGTCCGCGCGTGAGGTGCCGTGGGATGCGCTGTGCGCACGCGCGCCCGTGACGGTCGCGACGCTTGCCCACGGCGCCACCGTCGGCACTTCGAGCATGCGGCGCCAATGCCAGCTGCTCGCCGTGCGCCCGGATCTCAAGATCGCGATGCTGCGCGGCAACGTGCCGACGCGGCTCAAAAAGCTCGACGACGGTGAGTTCGATGCAATCGTGCTGGCGGCCGCGGGGCTGCACCGCCTCGGTCTCGCGGAGCGCATCACGCAGCTGTTGCCGCTCGATCTCTCGATCCCGGCGGTCGCGCAGGGCGTGCTCGCGATCGAGATCCGCGAAGGTGACACCGCGGTTCGGGAGGTCGCCCGTGCGGCGATTCACGACGAGCCGACGTACGCGAAGATGGTCGCGGAGCGCGCGTTCCTCGCGAAGATGGGCGGCAGCTGCCAGACGCCGCTCGCCGCACATGCGCTCGATCACGGCACCGGGCTGCGCCTGATCGGGATGTGCGGGATGCCAGACGGCACGAGGATCTTGCGGGCGGAGGTGACCGGCTCGACGAGCGACGCGGCGCAGCTCGGCGTGGCGCTCGGCGAACATCTGCTGCGCCAGGGTGCGGCAGACATCCTCGCCGCGACCAAGCTGTGACTCAGGGCTGTACGGGAATCACGAGCTGCGTGACCTGCGCGTCGGGATCCGGCGTCGTCAGCGGCGTCGTCGTGTAGACCTCCCAGCGCGGGCCCCGCGCGGTCTTGCCCGATTTCGTCAACCACGCATCGAGCTTCGCGTGTGCGGCGGGCAGCCCGGAGCGATTGCCCTTGTGCTCGACGATCACGGCGGGGCCGCCTGGCAAGGTGATCGCGCGGACTTTTTTGGAGGGCTTGCCGATCGGCTTTCGGCGAATCGGCAGGCCGGCCTCGACGACGTACCTCGGGTCCTTCGTCGTGCCGCGCGAGACGTAGCGCGCAAATGGAGGTCCGGTGACCTCGAGATTCTCGTTCTGCGTCGTCGCGACCAGCGAGAGGTACGCGGGCAACAGTGCAGCTTCGAGTGCGTCGGGCTTGGCACGCACCGTCGTGACCAGCGCTGGTTGGGCGGCAAGGTTCGTGACGCTCGGCTCAGCGGCGGTGACTGCGCTCGCGAGTAGCAACACGAGCAGGATGATTCGCTGCTTTGGTCTCATGACGCTCCGAGGGCGATCAGCGTCTCGCGCACGCCGGGATAGCCGAGCTGATAGCACCGCCACCAGCCCAGCATCATCGTGCCGTGGCCGATGAAGATTGCGACGTGACTCCACATCTCGACGGGGTCTGCGTGATGCGAGGTGTAGCGCCGCCAGTGAAACGCCTCGTCGACGAGGCTGTAGACAACGACAGGATCGTCAGAACGAGCGCCGGAATCGCGAAGCCCGGCCGCTGGTAGGCGAGGACGAGCAGGACGCAGCTCCCGACGCCGCACAAGATCGTGATGTGGTGGACGAGCTGCTCGCCACCCTTGAGCACTTCCTTGTAGATCGTGCGGTGACCGATCGTGTCGACCGCGATCGCGATCGTGAAGATCAACGCGCCGACGGGCACGGTGTACGCCTCGGCGGGCCACACCACCCCGGCGCGGTACCCGACAATCACGAAGCCGCCGGTCGCGCCGACGAGCCCGAGCATCACACCGACCCAGCTGAGGTAGACGAGCCAGTCAGTGCGATCGAACTCGCGGATGCGGCCGACGTAGATGGCTAGCTGAGATCGTCGTCGCTCGACAGGTGCGACCGGGAGCTCAGAGATGTGTGACATCGCGTGCATCCAGGGTGCGGATCGGGACCCGGGCCGAGCGGCGGAATGCCCGCAGCGGCGCCTCCGACAGCGTTCGCGCGGCAGCGGCGGCGACGCGCGCGAGCTTGGTGCTCCGCCGCACGACCGCACGGCCGGCGAGTGGATCGTGTTTTTT
>JAYVWH010001224.1:0-3739 GCA_043786265.1 Kofleriaceae bacterium
CGCGCGGTCTCGAGTCGCGCCGCAGTCGATGCACTGTCGGCGGTCGCCGACGTCAACGTGCTGCCGAGCCCGATCCCCCTGCCCTACGAGGCCGCGTACGCGCACACCTCGAGCGTGCTGCTCACTGCATGGGCCGTGATCGGCGTGCAGATCATCGTGTTCAGCGCCGTCGCGTGGTGGAAGCTCCGCAAGTAGCAGATCCGCTTTACAGGCAGATCTGCGACTGCGTCAGTCGCTGCCGCGAGCCTGAGCGTGATCGACAGGGCCGTGGTCGTCGCAGTGCTCGGCGTGGGGATGGTGCAGATGGTCGCCAACGCAGTAGTCGACGTGATCGCCATGGGGGACGGCGATGTGACCGCAGTTGGGTCCGTGGGTGTGACCGGCTTCGTGCTCGCGGCAAGGCTGCGGCAGGCATCCAGCCGGGTTCATCATCGTGATCGCGACGCATGCGTGGTGGCTCGGCATCCCCTGTCTCCTGTCAGTTGAACGCATGGACGCGCCGAAAGATTCAGGTTTGCAACTGCGCGGAACGCGGCGCGAACTTGCAACTAGAGCCCATCTCAAAAATGATCCGGGCTCTACGGGTTGGGGCCGAGGTAGGGAAAAATAACGCGGCGAAGCCGCGCACCGAACTAGGTTACGCTGCGTCGCATCGAACGCGGTGTGACGAGTGTGGCAGTCATCGGGTGCGGTACCGCGGGGGCGGCGGCCGCACTCTTCCTCGCGCGCGCCGGTTGCGAGGTGACGGTTCTCGAGCGCGTCGCCGAGCCCAAGCCGGTCGGAGCCGGCATCCTGATGCAGCCGACCGGGCAAGCAGTGCTCGCTCGCCTCGGGTTGCTCGACGCGATCGCCGCGCGCGGTGCCCGTGTAGATCGGCTGTGGTTTCGCAAGCCGCACGGCGGCACGCTCGTCGATCTGCACTACGCGAAGTGTGACGCCGGATGGTTCGGGATCGGGCTGCACCGCGGCGTGCTGTTCGACGTGCTGTACCAGGCGGCCCGGCACGAGCCGCGCGTCACCGTGCACACCGGCTGTCCGGTGCGCAGCTTGCGCCACGACGGCGAGCGCACGTGGGTGGTCGGCGAGATCGAGCACGGTCCGTTCGATCTCGTCGTGGTCGCCGACGGCGCGGTCAGCGAGCTGCGCAGCGCTGTCGGGCAGACAACGCGCGATGCAGCGTATCCGTGGGGCGCGCTGTGGTACGTCGCGCCAGATCCCGAGCGCGTGTTCCGTGGCGAGCTGTATCAGATCGGCGTGCGCGCGCACCGGTTGTATGGCGTGCTGCCGACAGGCCTGGGGCCAAGCGGTGACACGCCTGTTGTCTCGCTGTTCTGGAGCCTGCCTGCCCGCGATGTCGATGGCTGGCGCGCGAGCCCGCTCGACGCCTGGAAGGACGAGGTCCGGGCACTGGACCCGCGCGTCGGGTTTGTCCTCGATCGGATCACGAGCCACGACCAGGTCACATTCGCCCGCTATCGCGACGTTCAGATGAAGCGATGGTACGACCGCAACGTCGTGTTCATCGGTGACGCGGCACACGCGACGAGCCCGCAGCTAGGCCAAGGCGCGAACCTCGCGCTGTTTGACGCCGCGGTCCTCGCCGACTGTCTCGCGGCCGAGCCCGCGGTCACGGAAGCGCTCGCGCTGTACGAACGGACGCGGCGCCCGCACCTGCGGCACTACCAGCGCATGACGCGGTGGCTGACGCCGTTCTTCCAGAGCGACTCGCGGTTCCTGGGCTGGCTTCGCGACTGGACCTTCCCGATCGGCAATGCACTGCCGCCATTTCGGCGCCGGATGATCGAGACGATGGCAGGAGTCTCCATGGGCTTCGTAACCCGGCCACTGCAGTTGCCACTCGCGCTCAAGCCCTGATTCCTGCACAACGAAACCGGCTCGATCGGGCGGTCTGACCGGGCACACCGCGTGCTGTAAGGCGCTGCATGAAACGTTTCGTCGCTTTGCTCGCACTGCTGGTCGCTTGTGCCGACGAGGTCTCCGGTCCCGACGAGGAATGGGGCATGGACGGTACCGTCGAGCCCCTGCCGCCGCCCGGCAAAGAAGACGCGCAGAATCGCAAGGGGATGCTCGTGGCGACGAACACGTCGCGAACGCAGGTGTGGACCGCGAAGAACAAGTGGGAAGACACCGAGACAACGGCCGCGCGCGCCCCCGGCATCGCGTGGCCCGCCGACAGCGGCCTCGACTGGGACGCGAAGTATTCGAAGTGGCTAGCCTCGATGCCTTGGATCGTCTCCACCGATGGCTACTCGACGACGGTCGAGCTTACGACCCCATGGGGCAAGACGCTGCCGTCGCCGTCGCTCGAATGCGCCGAGATGGGTCTGTTTCTGCGCATCACGTTCGCCGCCTGGTACGAGCTACCGCTGCAGCTGGAAGCGGTCTCGGGCGGCCAGCGCGTCTACTTCGGTCACTTCGGCGTGCGGACGGCCGCGGGTCGGTTCGCGCAGTCGCCCGAGTTCGGTGTCGCGTACAAGGATTACTCGGCCTCGACGGCGTGGCACACCACCTGGCCAAAGGACAACACGCTGCGCTCGCGCAGGCTGTGGGGCGGAGAAGATGACCAGGTCGGGCTCGGCAGTGGGAAAGTGTTCGGCGCGTATGTCGACGAGCTGCACCTCAACAAGCGCGCCGCGTATTTCACGGTGCTCGCGCTGAACTACCTGTCGTCGCAGAACCTCGCTGACACGGCGAACACGTACAACATCGTTCCCGAGGCCGTTCATCCCGGCGATGTGCTGATCGAGCGCTGGCAGCGCGACGGCATCGGTCACACGCTCGTCGTGAAAGAGGTCCGCGAGATCGGAGCTTCGAGCCTCGATGTCACGACGATCTCCGGCTCGATGCCGCGCCGCCAGGGCAAGCAGGAGAGCGGCGTCGCGTCGAAGTACTACTTCACGAGCGAGTATACCGGCGGCGAAGGCGCCCTCGAGGACGGGACGCCGTACGCCAAGCTCGGCGGTGGCCTCAAGCGATTCCGCGTCACGAAGAATGTTAACGGCTACTGGACCAACACGTGGATGACGGCCGACGAGGCGCACTGGATCAACTCGACCGACTACGCGCGGATCGCGGCACGGCCGCAGCGCTTCGAGTCGCTGCTCGGCCAGGTCTCGGCGCAGCAGCAGAAGACCGAGTTGCTCGCGCAGATCGACGACGCGCGCCATCATCTGTCCCAGTTCCCGGCGTCATGCTCGGCGCGCGAGCGACGCGAGGGTGCATTCCGCTCGCTGTACGGCCTGGCACACGAGCTTGGCACCACCAATGCGGACATCGATGCGGACTATCGCAAGCTCGAGGACTACGCGCTCGCCGAGCTCGAGTACACCAAGAGCAAGACATGCTGCTGGAACAGCTCGACCTCGGCGATGTACGAGTTGATCGTCGCGAAGGCCGAGGTCGACAAAGCCGACGCCGATACACGCGGTGTATGCGAGGCGCCTGTCGTGTTCGCATCGCGCAGCGATGGCTACAAGCGGTGGGCCGATTACGCCGCGTCGGTGGGCAAGGCTGCCGAATGGAAATCGTGGAGCGAGGATGAAGGGTGCCCGCAGCGCAACGTGGCCGCCGATACGATCGCGCCGCTCGAAGCGACGCCGTACTGCTCTCTGCCGTAGCTAATACTCGGGATCGGAAGTTCGCTCCGGGTTCTACGCGATGGGCGTGAGCGTCCACGGGAAGTCATCCGCGACGGTCGTCACCAGGTCGTCGAGCACTC
>JAYVWH010001225.1:0-2535 GCA_043786265.1 Kofleriaceae bacterium
GTAGCCAGGCGTGCGAGGAGCTCATAGCGACCGAGGCGCATCTGGCCCTTGTCGGCTGCTGTCCCGGCGCGTCCCATCCAGTTACAAATGGTAGCAGAGCCCATGCGACAACATGGGGGGGCGACGGGGCAGGCAGTGGGCCTACATCTGCCCACGTTCCACAACTTTGCTATAGGGTGCGCCCATGCGGTTCGAGCTCCACTGCCATTCGACCTGCTCCGATGGCACGGAGTCCCCTGAACGGGTCGCTGCGCGGGCCTCTGAACGCGACGTGGACGTTTTTGCGCTGACCGACCACGATACCTGCGCAGGCACGCAGGCAGCGCGCATTCCACATGGCGTCTCGCTGCGGGCCGTCGAGATCTCATGTGACGAGCCGGCGACTGGCCGGACAATTCACGTGCTCGCCTACGATCGCGGCGGCGCGGGTTGGGGCGAGCTCGAGGCCCGGCTCGGTGAAGTTCGCACGGCGCGGCGCAATCGCATGCGCGTGATGGGCGCGCGACTCGCGCAGCGCGGCATCAAGGTCGATGTCGAGCCGCTGATTAGCGAAGCAGAGAGCTCGGGCCGCACGCTCGGGCGGCCGGATCTCGCGCGGCTCATGGTGAAGGCCGGCGCGGTGACGTCGCTCAAGGAAGCGTTCACGCGCCATCTCCACGACGGTGGTCCAGTCGATGTTCCGCATCACGCGCTGTCGCTGGTCGATGCGCTCGCGCTGGGTCGCTCGGCCTACGCGGCGATGTCGCTCGCGCATCCGCATCTCTACGACGAGCTCGGCGTCGCGCTATTGAAGAAGCACTGCGGCGAAGGGCTCGAAGGCGTCGAGGCGTATTACGGCAGCTATCACGCGAACGAGCGCCAGCGCTGGATCGCGATCGCCGATGACCTCGGTCTCGTGTGTACCGGTGGCTCGGACTGGCACGGTCCCGAAGATCCGCACACGCAGCCAGGCGTCGACATCCCCGAGGATCGCGCCAAGGCACTCACCGAGTGGCTTGGCGTCGGCACGAACGCCGACTGGTAGCTATTTGTCGGCGGGCGGCGCCAGCAGCAGCTGGTGGTACTCGCCGAGCGCGCGCTCGTAACCGTCGAGCGAGCCTTGCGGCGAGACATCGAGGAGACAACCGAGCAGCGCGGCGACAGCCGCCCTGGGATGCTCTCCGTCATCGCCGAAGCGACTAACCGAGATTCTTGTTCGCGAAGTCCCAGTTCACGAGCTTCCAGAACTCCTCGATGTACTTGGGACGAGCGTTGCGGTAGTCGACGTAATACGCGTGCTCCCATACGTCGATCGTGAGGACGCACTGCTTGCCGTTGGCAAACGGGGTCTCGGCGTTCGAGGTCGTCTCGATCGCGAGCGAGCCATCGCCGTTCTTGACGAGCCAGGCCCAGCCCGAGCCGAACTGGCCGGCGGCTGCCTCGGAGAACTTCTTCTTGAAGTCACCGAAGTTGCCGAACGACTTGTCGATCGCGTCCTTCACTGCGCCGGTCGGGTCACCGCCGGCCTTGGGGGCGAGGCTGTGCCAGTAGAACGTGTGGTTCCAGACCTGGGCGGAGTTGTTGAAGATCTTCTTCTCGGAGGCCTGGCCGTTGGACGCCTTGACGACCTCTTCGAGCGACATCTTCTCGTACTTGGTGCCGGGCACCAGGTTGTTGAGATTCGTGACGTACGCCTGGTGATGCTTGCCGTAGTGGTAGTCGATCGTCTCCGGCGAGATCACGGGGGACAGTGCGTCTTTACCGTACGGAAGTGGGGGCAGTTCGAAAGCCATGTGTCGCTCCTTCGTTGTGGACCCGTTGTAGTCAATAATCGGTGCTGGTGCTAGGCCCGCTCGGTCATGTTGGTGCTGGACTCGCGTACTTCGCGACGGCGCGCCGCCAACAAACGAGCGACATGCTAACGGCTCGGCAGCTCGCCGCGCCCCTGCCACTCCCGCCGGGGCTCGAGCTCATGTGGCTCGGCACCGCCGGGTTCAAGCTGAGCTACCAGGGCACGACGATCTGGATCGACCCGTACGTGACGCGGCTATCGATGCTGCAGCTGGTCGGCAGGCGCGTCGTCCCGCCGTCCAGCGAGGCGGTCACGAGGTGGATCGACAAAGCAGACGCCGTGCTCGTTGGCCACACTCACTTTGATCACGCGCTCGATGTTCCCGCGATCGCGCGCCACACGGGTTGCAAGGTCTATGGGTCGCCGTCGCTTGACAAGCTCATGGGCCTCTACGGCCTCGGGCCGCATGCAGTCGTCGTCGAACCGCATCGCGACTACGAGGTAGGGCCGTTCAAGTTTCACTTCGTCCCGAGCATTCACTCCAAGCTGCAGCTCGGTCTGGGCATCCCCTACTCCGGCGAGCTGACCTGTGATCACGTCGACGACCTCACACCGCAAGCTTACAAGTGTGGCCAGGTGATGGGCATCCACATCGAGGTCGCAGGCACCCGCTTCTATCACCAGGGCTCGGCCGACTTACTCGATGACGAGATCCGCGATCGCGACATGGACGTGTTCCTGTGCGGCATCGCAGGTCGCAGGTT
>JAYVWH010001226.1:0-2143 GCA_043786265.1 Kofleriaceae bacterium
GCCCACGACCTTGCTGCTGCTGCTGCTGACCCTCACCGCCGCCACCACCACCGTTGCCGCCCTGCTGCTGCTGGCGCGGTCCGCGGTTCTGACCACCGCGCTGCTGCTGGTTGCCCTGTCGCTGCTGTGGCGGGCGTGCCGAGAGCGCGATGCGCTTGCGCTGGTTGTCCACCTCGAGGACGCGAACGGTAAGCTTCTCGCCGACCTTGACGACCTCGCTGGGGTCCTTGACGAACTTCTCGGCGAGCTGGCTCACGTGGACCAGACCGTCGTTGTGCACGCCGATATCGACGAACGCACCGAACGCGGTGACATTGGTGACGATTCCCTCGAGCACCATGCCGGGCTTGAGGTCTTCCATCGTCGTGACGTCGTCACGGAACTTTGGCGGCGAGAACTCCGCGCGCGGATCACGGCCCGGCTTGCCGAGCTCGCTCACGATGTCGCGCAGCGTCGGCTCACCGACGTCACCCTGCACATACTTCGACAGGTCGATCTTGTCGACCAGCTCCTGGTTTCCGATCAGCTCCGGCAGCGGCACACCGAGCTCGGATGCCATCTGCTCGACGAGCGGATAGCGCTCGGGGTGAACGGCGGAGCTGTCGAGCGCGTGGGCCGCACCCTGGATGCGCAAGAAGCCGGCGGCTTGCTCGAATGCCTTCGGCCCGAGGCCGGAGACATCTTGCAGCTGTCCGCGCGACGTGAACGCACCGTTGGTGTCGCGATGCACGACGATCTTCTTCGCGAGTGACTTGCCGATACCGGCGACGTAGCTGAGCAACTGCGCGCTCGCAGTGTTCAGCTCGACACCGACGTGATTGACGCAGCTCTCGACGACATCGCCGAGCTTCTTCCCGAGTAGCGACTGGTGCACGTCGTGCTGGTACTGGCCGACACCGATCGACTTGGGCTCGATCTTGACGAGCTCCGCGAGCGGATCCTGAAGGCGACGGGCAATCGAGATGGCGCCGCGGATCGTCAGGTCGAGCTCGGGGAACTCCTCGCGCGCGAGGTCACTCGCGGAGTAGACGCTCGCGCCTGCCTCGTTGACCTGGACGACGAACGGAGCGATCGGACCCTCACGCAGCCCGGCATCCCCGAGTGTCGTCTTGACGAAGCTCTCGGCTTCGCGTCCGCCGGTGCCGTTGCCGACCGCGATCGCGCGCGGGTTGTGCTCGCGGACAAAGGCGATGAAGTCATCCTTCGCCTTTGCGAGCTGCGCCTCGCCCTGCGAGATGTAGATCGTGACGGTGCCGAGAAATTTGCCGGTCGCGTCTATCGCGGCGCACTTACAGCCCGTGCGCAGACCGGGGTCGACGCCGAGCACACTGGCGCTGCCGAGCGGTGCCGCCAACATCAAGTTTCGCAGATTGCCGGCGAAGATATCGACGGCGGCCTGATCGCTGCGCGCCTTGAGCTCGGCGCGCACATCGTTCTCGACGCTCGGTGCGAGCAAACGCTTGAGCGCATCACTGATGGCGAGCTCGAGCTGGGCCGCCCACGGCGACGCTGGGTCGTGCTTCACGAGCCGCAGGATGCCAGCCTCGACGGCGGGGATATCGACCGCCACGTGCGCGCGCAGCACACCCTCGGATTCACCGCGACGGATCGCGAGGAAGCGGTGCGACGGGATGGTCTTCACCATCTCCTCGAACTGGTAGTACTGCTCGAACTTGGTTGGCTCGTCGCCCTTGCCGGGGACCACCGTCGACGACAGCTTGCCGTGCTCGGCGAAATCGCCACGCACGTACATACGAACCTCGGCCGTATCGGCCACCATCTCAGCGACAATGTCGCGCGCACCGGCGAGCACTTCGTCGACGGACTTGACCTGCTCGGTGACAAACGCAGCCGCCTCGGCCGCTGGATCACCGTCAGGGCCCTGCGCATGGATCTTGAGGGCGAGCGGCTCGAGACCGCGCTCGCGAGCGACCGACGCACGCGTCTTGCGACGCGGCCGGTACGGTGCGTAGAGATCCTCGAGCTCGGCCTTACCGGTCGCGGCGCGCAGCTTGCCCTCGAGCTCGGGGGTCAGCTTGCCCTGCTCGCCGACACTCGCGAGGATCGCGGCACGGCGCGTCTCGAGGTCGACCAGGTACTCGCGCTTCTCTTCGATCGCGCGGATCTGCACCTCGTCGAGGCC
>JAYVWH010001227.1:0-3003 GCA_043786265.1 Kofleriaceae bacterium
TGGAAGCACGGCGGAGGCCTCGTCGAGGAGATGACACCACCGGCTGTCGAGACGGCGATGTGTGATGCGCAGTGGATCGGCGATCTCGACTGCAACATCGTCGAGCGTGCGCGTCAGGAAATCTCAGAGGCGATGCGGCGCAAGGTGATGCACCGTGACCAGGGGCGCTGCCAGGCACCCGGGTGCCGCGCGCACAACAATCTGGACGTTCACCACGTCGTTCACCTCGAGCACGGCGGCACGAATGAGTACTCCGGACTGATCACGTTGTGTGAAGCGCACCACCTGGCGCATCACGCCGGCACGCTCGTGATCGCACGCGTCAACGGCGAGTTGACGTTCCGCCGCGAAGGTCGCGGCAATTTCACGCGCGCGACCCGCGAGGTCGAGACCAAGAAAGCACTCCACGCGCGCGGCTTTGACCGCGAGATGGTCAAAGGGATCATGGCGCGCACGGTCACCCAGGTGGGCGCAAGCGACCTGTCGGTCGGGCAGTGGCTCACGATCGCGCTGCGCTACGCGGAGAAGGCAGCGATGTAAGTGACCGACGTTACTTACGGCACGGTGTCACGGGTCCCGAGTCGCCGCCGCTGGCCCGACTCGCAACAATCGCCTCGACCTCACCGGATGATCAGTCGCACGGGCGGCGAGGACGATGAGCAGTCGCACGTGGGGCCGAGCACGTCGGCCTACGCATCATCGTCGTCGTCGTCGTCGTCGTCGCCAAACAGCACTCCGATGCGAAGCTCGATCGCGCCGAACGGCTCTGCGCGGACTCGCTCGTGACGCTCCGCGATGAGGACCTCGACGTATCCGTCGACGTGCCACCGATATACCGCGAGGGTCTCCTCGACCGGATCGACGATCCAGTAGTGGCCGACCTGGTGCTGCTGGTACACGCGTTTCTTCGTGATGAGATCGTTGCGCTTGTTCGTCGACAGGATCTCGCAGATCCAGTCGGGGCGGACGATGATCGGGACATCCGATGGCAGCACCGGCAAACGCTCGCGGCGCCAGCCGGCGACGTCCGGCCTGAATACCTGGGTGTCCGCGAACATGATCTCGGTCTCGGTTGCGAACCACCAGCCGCCGGGCCACCGACCGCCGGGGCGGCGGTTGTACGGCGCGAGCTTGTGCCCGAGTTGCAACTGCGCGCCGCCGTGACGACCGGAGGCAGCCTCCTTCTCGACAAGCACGCCTTCGATGACCTCGTGCCGGCGATGTGCTTCGGGAATCGCGAGCAGATCAGCGAGGGTCGCTTGCCGCTTCGCGGGTTCGCTCACGCGATGATCTTATCGCACACCGTCGATGATGGCACCGACGATCTCGACGAGGTTGTCATGTTGGACGTCGCACGGATCGGCAGGTCAGAGACGTGGTCGGAACTCTCAGTTCGACGTCAGCGCGCGTAGCGCAGCGGCGAGCTCGGCCGCAGTCCGTGTGCGCTTCGTTGGATCTTTGACGAGCGCCGCTTGCGCGATCGCGTTGAGGTCGCGGTCGGGCAGGGCAGGGGCCGGGTTCTCGATCACTGCGGCCATCGACAGCCACGACGGACCGCGGTGAAACAGGCGCGCATTCGCGACGAGCTCCCACAGCACGATGCCGAGCGCGAACACGTCGGTTGCTGGAGTCCACGCTTCACCGCGCACCTGCTCCGGTGCCATGTATGCGTGCGTGCCGCGCACCGTGCCCGCTTCGCCGACCCTGCGCGCGACGCCGAGGTCGACGAGCACGACACGGTCGCAGTGCTCACCGGGTTCGACGATCACGTTGCTCGGAACGATGTCACCGTGGACCCAGCCGAGGTCGTGCAGATGGGAGGCGGCGTCGCACATGCTCGCCACGATCGCCATCGTTCGTGGGCGTGGGAGCACCGATTGGGGCCGCGCGGGAGAGCCGGGGGCGGCGGCAGGAGCCACGATCCGGCGTAAATCTTCACCCGGGATTAACTCGAGCACGACGTACGGCCGGCCGTCGACCTCGCCGATCTCGATGCCGTGGACGACGTTTGGATGGCGCGGCAGCGTCGTTGCGAGCTGCTGCTCGACGGAGAACTGGCGACACGCCTCGGGATTGCGGGCGAGGTGGGTGTGCAAGCGCTTGAGCGCGGCAACGGTCGAACCACGGGTCGCGCGCCAGACCTCGCCGAGTCCGCCGACGGCGACGAGCGACTCGAGCTCCCAGCTCCCGAAGCTCTCCGACATGTAGGAGAGACCTTGTAACACAGCGACAGGCTCCGACGCCGCGCTTGATCCGATCCACGTGCCTCTGCGACGATCTCGGAATGGGCGACGCGCGATTGGGGCGGTACACGGTACTCAAGCATCTGGCGTCGGGCGGGATGGCCGACGTGTTGCTCGGTAGAACAGACGGCATCGAAGGCTTCGAGCGTCACGTCGTGCTCAAGCGCATCAGGGCCGAGCACGCCAAGGATCAGCGCTTCATCCAGATGTTCCTCGACGAGGCGCGCGTAGCGGCGAGCCTGCACCACCAGAACATCGTGCAGGTGCACGACATCGGCGAGACGAATGGTGAGTACTTCATCTCGATGGAGTACATCCACGGCGAGGATCTGCGAAAGCTGCTCTCGGCGGTGTCCAAGACGCGCACGCACATGCCGCTTGGTTATGTCGTCTCGATCATGAGCGCCGCAGCGGCGGGTCTGCACTACGCGCACGAGCGCAAGGACAGCAAGGGCAAGGCGCTCAAGATCGTCCACCGCGACGTGTCGCCGTCGAACATCCTGATCGGCTACGACGGTGCGGTGAAGGTGGTCGACTTCGGAATCGCGAAAGCGGCGATGCGCCAGGTCGAGACGAAGTCGGGCAGCCTCAAGGGCAAGGTCTCGTACATGTCGCCCGAGCAGTGCAAGGGCGACGACGTCGATCAGCGAAGCGATGTCTACGCGCTCGGCGTGCTGCTCTACGAGCTCGCTACGACCACGCGCCTGTTCAAGGGCGATAACGAGTACGTGCAGATGGATGCGATCGTGCACGGCAAGGT
>JAYVWH010001228.1:0-3879 GCA_043786265.1 Kofleriaceae bacterium
GTCATCCCATTGGGAGTCGGGATCCCACCATCGACAGCGACGGCAAGCCAACGACGAACCTCGACGAACGGATCCGGATCACACGCGCTCGGCTCGAGCGGGGCTCCCACGTACTGGTCGCCGAGGCGCCACAGATCCTTCATGACGCGGGTCTACCATGGCAGCGCAGGCACGCGGGACTGTCCCAGGTGCGCACCGGGCACTGTCTCAGTGGGAGTGCTCGTGCGTCCCGGGCGCGGTGCCGTGCTCGTCAGCCGAGCCGGCGCCCGTCTTGTTGCCATTGCCCGCCGCTTCGGACTGCGCCATCAACGAGTGAAATGCCTCGTGAACCTTGGTGAAGGCAGCATCGAACTTCGTATCGCTCTTTGACGTGCACGCCCGCTCGAGCTCGGCAACCGCGGCGACCAGCGCGCGCGTCGCGGCCGTCCACGTGTCGGCATTCGTAGACACCGGCGGGGTCGCAACGGCCACCGCATCGGCACTCGACTTGAATTGCGCGATCGCGCTGCAGGTATCGGCGGTCCGTTGCGGTCCCTTGTCGGCGTGCCAGTGCGGCGCAAGCAGGTCGTGGAACGCGGACAGCTCGGGAGTGAGGTTCTCGTGCTCGTCACCGGAACCCGAACCCTCATGATGCTCGCCACCCTCGTGCGCCATCGTGGTGGTCGTGGGAGCCTTGTCTTTTCCACCGCATGCAGCACCGAGCAAGAGCAAGGCAAACGTGAGAATGCGCGTCATGCGGGTCGCTTTCGCACGCGGGGTCTCACGCTGTCAACACAGGGGGGTAGAGTCCGTGCATGAACCTGCTAGTCATACGCCACGCGATCGCCGCCGACGCCGATCCGGAACAGGCGGATTCCGCGCGTGAGCTGACGCAGGTCGGTGCGCGCAAGTTCCGCCGTGCCGTGCAGGGTCTGCGCGAGCTCGACTGGTGCCTCGAACGGATCCTCACGAGCCCGTGGACGCGCGCCGTGCAGACGTGCGAGCTACTCAAGTCGATCACGGAAGGTCCCACGATCGCGACCGACCTGTTGTGTGACAAGCCGCGCCCGGAGCTGTTCGCTCTGATCGCCGAGGCCACGGCACCCGCGCGCAAGGGGCACGCGACGGCGGTTGTCGGTCACGAGCCGTGGCTGTCGGAGCTGGTCGCGTGGCTCACGTTCGGTGACCCCCACCACAGCGATGGCATCGAGATCAAGAAGGGCGGCGTCGTGTGGCTCGAGGGCAGCGCCACCCCGGGCGGCATGAAGCTGCGCGCACTGCTCACGCCTAAGCTCCTGCGCGCGTTGCGCTAGCGCAGCGGTCGCATCGCCTTCGCGCGGCGCAGATCGTTGACCACGCGCGCCACCGCGTCGTCGTGTAGCAACATCTTGGACAGCGCGCCCGTCGTGATGCCAAGTCGCTGCGCGCTGCTCCCGATCTCCAGATTGTTCGCGACGATCAGATCGAGCAGCTCGGCGATCGCGGCCCAGTACCCGCCGGTCAGCTTGGTCTTGGCGCCGAGCGGCGCGGTGCCCGCGGCGACGAAAGCCGCTAGTCGCGCCGAGGGCGCATAGGGATCGAGGAACACGGGCTCGCGGACTCCGAGAGCGAGCGCACTTCGCAGCCGCCGCACGGCGTGCAGCTTGTTCTCCGATTGCGAGCGACTGTCCTCGCCGATGGCTGCGATGCCGGTGAGCTTGTGGCGCAACCGCACTGCGCTCTCGGTCTTGTTGCGGTGCTGGCCACCCGGTCCGGACGCGCGATAGCGATCGACCTCGCACTGCGCGATCAACTGATCGTCGCTCGCGAGAAGGTAATCGATGCGCGGCATGCGCCCGCGCTAGTTCGGGTCGCCGGTCGCTGGCTTGTCTTTGGACCTCGCAGCCGGCTCACCGGGCTCGAGGTAGACATCGACACCGGCCTTGTCACCGGCGCGACCGTATTCGACGCGCGCAATGCTCTCGCCGAGCGCACCGACGAGCTTGCCGAGCTTGTCCGCGACACCGACCTTGGCGTCCTTGCACAGCTCGGTGATCGAATCGAGCGCGATGCCGGGTGCGAGCCCACCAACGCGAACGATGTCGCCGCCGCGGATCCGGATCCCGAGGCCGAACTGCGGGTGCGTAGCCATCCGCATGCGCTCGACCACCGGTGGTGCGAGCGGTGCGCCGGTGAAGTCGACAAAAGCTTGCGACAACGCCGTGACCTGCTCGTCTACCGTGGCCCCCGGCATCGCGAGCTCGATCTCGGAGTACGGCGAATCACCGATCGATTGCGTGAACCGCTCGATGCGCTCGATCTCGTGGTCCTCGACGAACTTCTTGAGCTTGTACTTCGCGTCGTGCGTACCGAACAGTCCTTCGACCTTCGACCACGGCTGCGGATCCCAGAAGTGCCAGCCTGTCGAGACTTTGCCGCCCCACACGCCGATCCACGATCCGACGAGCTTGGGCTCGAGCTGTTCGCCGACGCCGTCGAGCAGGGCCGCATCGCTCTTGGCGATGTTGCACAGCTTGAAGTAGTCCGCCATCTTCGGCACGAAGCCGCGCGGGTCGCCCCACGCGCCCCACCACACACGGCGCAGATCGCTGCCGAGCATCGCGAGGTAGCTCACACCCTCGCCATTGGGCATGTCTGGTGGTGTGGGATTGTGCTCGAGCCAGCGATCTAGATGGATATCCATCCATTCTTCGATGATCGGTAGCTGCGACAGACTTATCTGTAGGTTCAGCCTTACCGACAGCGCCTTCTGCAATGCGTTCTCGAGCGCATTCGCCATCAGCTCGCAGTGTATCGTGATCCGGTGCGGAGTTGGGTAGTTGTGTTCGTGGTCGCGTTGTCTGGTTGTGTCGAGAGCGACCTCGTCCCGTGCGGCGACAAACTGTGCCCCGTCGGGTCGTTCTGCACGCCGCAGGGTTGCGTCCTGCAGGATCAGATCGACGTCTGTCGCAACATCCCGGACGGCCAACCCTGTCAGGTGCTCGACCTGCCGGTGGGCAGCTGCGTCAGCGGTACGTGTCAGATCGCCGAGTGCGGCAACGGCGTCGTCGAGGCGAACGAGACGTGCGACGACGGCAACACGACCTCCGGCGACGGCTGCTCCCTCGATTGCTTGTCGAACGAGACCTGTGGCAACGGTGTGATCGATCTCGTCACGGGCGAGCAGTGCGACTCCGGCGTCCCCGGCCTGTCGAATGACGGCTGCGCATCGACGTGCGTCTCCGAGCTCGACATCTGGCACGACGCGTCGCCCTCGGTCCTCGTACCGACGACAAACGCACGCATGGTCTACGACGAGGCGCGCCGGGAGATCGTGCTGTTCGGCGGCCTGCACGGCGCTGTCAGCTCGAACGAGACCTGGGTCTTCAAGGACGGCGGCTGGGAGGAACGGTTTCCCCAAAGCTCGCCCGAACCGCGGCACAGCTTCTCGATGGCGTACTCGCCCAAGCTGGGCAAGGTGGTGCTGTTCGGCGGCATCAACGGCAGCGTTCGGTTCAGCTCGACATGGACATGGGACGGCATCGCGTGGACCAAGCTGTCGGCCCAGGGACCCAGCTCGCGGACCGGCGCCGCCATGGCCTACTACGACGGGCCCGACGCGAACGACGAAGTGATCATGCTCTACGGCGGTAGAGCCGGCGCGACGATCTTCAATGACACCTGGAAATTCGACGGCACCGCATGGACAGAGCTGTCGCCCGGCAGCACACCGTACGATAACGTCGGGGTCTATCTCGACTACGTCGAAATGTTCTTCGACCCACGCGACCAATCGCTCCACCTGATCGGCGGGACGTCGGCATTCGGGTATCAGTTCTACTTGGACAAGACCCTTGGCTGGATCTACAACGAGCTGCTCGACAACAACGGCGCGTTCGTCCCCGCCATCCAGCCCGCGAT
>JAYVWH010001229.1:0-7899 GCA_043786265.1 Kofleriaceae bacterium
GACATCCCGGGGCTGATCGAGGGGGCGAGCGACGGGGCGGGCCTGGGCCACCAGTTCCTGCGCCACGTCGAGCGCTGCCGGGTGCTCCTGCACATCGTCGAAGCGACGTTCACGACCGGGCCGGATCGCTCACCCCTGGCTGACTTCGACGTGATCAATCGCGAGCTGGCACGATATGCGCCGGAGTTGGTCAAAACGCCCCAGATCGTCGTTCTCAACAAGGTCGACGCCATCGACCCCAAGGATGTCGCGGAGTACCAGCGGGAGTTCCAGGAGCGCGGGATCGAGCTGCACCCGATCTCGGCGGCGACCGGTGCTGGGCTGGACAAGGCCCTCGAGCTGCTGTGGTCCCACCTCGCGATGTCGTGACCCGATTCACAGGGCTGTCCCCCAGGTCCGTAGGGCACCCGTTAGATGGGAAATCCGCAGGGATCCTTCCTTGATGCCCCCCGGTGCCGGTGTTACAACCGCTTCATTCCAAAGGAAATTGCGCCATTCGTCCCGAGGCGCATGAGGGCTGCTATGCGAGTTATCCCGCTTTCGGTTGTAGTCTCCTCCCTGCTTGTTGGCGCGGTCGCGAATGCGCAACCGACACCCGCAAAAGGCGCGCCCGCGCCCGCGCCCGCGCCAGCTCCCGCGCCAGCTCCCGCGCCAGCTCCGGCTGGCGGTGGCTCGGCTTCAGCGCCTGCGCCGTCCGGTGATCTGTCGGCGGTCAAGCCCGAGGACATGCCGACGGCGGTGCGACTGCGCCGTCTCGAGCAGAAGACGCAAGCGCTGAAAGAACGCGCGTGGCAGCTCAAGGCTCGCGTGCAGATGCTCAAAGAGCAAACGCTCGGCGGTGGCGTCGGCGCGCAGGCGATGATCAACCACGCCGACCAGATGGGCAGCTCGTTCCGTCTGACGAAGCTGATCTACTCGCTCGACGGGACGCAGGTGTTCGCCCGCTCCGACGAGTCCGGCGACTCGATGTACAAGACGAAGTCGTTCGACGTGTTCGCCGGGCCGATCGCGCCGGGCAATCACAACCTGCAGATCGTGGCCACGTACCGCGGCCACGGCTACGGCGTGTTCGAGTACCTGAAAAAGTTCACGTTCACCGCACGCGGTAACGCGTCGTTCACGACCGGCGAAGGCAAGAGCTCGAAGGTCGAGTGCCGCGGCTACGAGAAGGGCGGCGCAGCAACGGCGATGGAGAAGCGCCCGGCCGTCGACTGCAAGGTCACCGATGTTCAGCCCGACAAGCCGACCGAGGGCGCGAAGGCGCCGGCCAATCCCGGAAGCACGCCGCTGCCGCCCCCGGCGACCGGCGGGAAGTAAGCGAATGAAGCGTCGGTGGCTGTCTGCGAGCCTGGTACTTGCGCTGGCGAGCGCAACGGCGAGTGCTGCGCCCGATCTCAAGAGCCGGCTGACGTCGTACGAGAGCGAGGCGACGGCGCTTGCGAGCAACATGCCGCAACCGAACCAGATGAGCACGCAGACGGGGCAGCGTCGCCTCGTCGACGCGCAGGTCGCGTTCACGGAGGGTGACTACAACACCGCGTCGCTCGCACTGTTCGATCTCGTCGGCAAGACGAGCGGTTCCGACAAGGAGACCGCGACGTTCTATCTCGCCGAGTCGCTGAATCAGAAGGGCGATCGCGGAGCCGCGCGCAGCTACTACCAGGACGTGATCGCGTCGGGTAATTCGGGCAGCCGCTACTACTCGCCGGCGCTCGTGCGCATCGTCGAGATCGCGATCGCCGAGAACGACACCGCGAGCGCCGAGCAGGCGCTGTCGTCGCTGAACAACCTTAGCGGCGGCCTTCGTGTGCCCGTCGTGCCGTACGTGCAGGGCAAGTGGGCCTTTGCGCAGGGTAAGTACGACGACGCCATCGGTCTGTTCAACAACGTGCCGAAAGGCTCGGAGTACGAGCTCCAGGCCACCTACTACCTCGGCACGGCCGCCGTCGCGAAGCAGGACCTCGCTCGCGCGACGGAAGTGTTCAGCGATCTCGTCGGTCGCAAGCCGAAGACGAACGTCGATCGCCGCGTGGTCGAGCTGTCGCAGCTAGCCCTCGGCCGGCTCTACTACGAGCGCGAGCAACCGTCGAAGTCGATCGACTCGTACCTGCTCGTCGATCGCCGAAGTGATCTATTCCCGACGGCGCTCTACGAGGTGTCGTGGGTCTACGTGAAGAGCAAGCAGTACGACAAGGCGCTCACGGCGCTGGAGCTGCTTGGCCGCCTCGATCCGCAGTCGACGAAGACGCCGACGGTGAAGATCCTCGAGGGCAACCTGCGCATTCGTAAGGCGCAGCTGATCCGTCAGGCGCAGATCGCCGGCACGCAGAGCACCGAGGAGAAGAGCACGCCCAACGCCGAGTACGAGAAGGCGGAGCAGCTGTTCGGCGAGACGCACGATGCGTACTACCCGTCGTACATGGCGCTGTCCCGCATGGTCGATGGCTCGCTCGATCCCGCGTCGTTCATCGATCAGATCTCGGGCCGCAACACGCGCGTGTTCGCATCTGCCACACCGATCCCCGAGGCCGCGGCCCAGTGGCTGCGCGAGGAGCCCGAGGTCCAGCGCGTCGTCAGCGTCGAGAACGACCTCGCGGCGGTGCAGAGCGATCTCGACGAGTCGGTCGCCACGATCGAGCGTCTCGAGGGCGTGCTCGCCACCGGTGATCGCCTCACGCTGTATCCGGCGCTGTCGGCACGGCGGCTGCGGATCTCCGCAATCCAGCACGACCTGGTCGCCATCCGCGATGAGCTCGCTGACAAGGCAGTCGCGAGCGGCGCCAGCTCGGGTTCCACTGCAATGCGCAAGGCGCTCTCGGACCAGTACAAGCTGCTCGGCGATCCCGAGCGTAGGCATGGCGAATCCACGGGCATGGCGCAAGCCGCGTACGACATGGTCGCCGACCGCGCGCTCGAGGTGACCCAGGCGATCATGGAGACGCAGGCGATGGCTGTCGCCCTGCGCACGTATGCGGTCAGCGGCCTGATGGCCGACGACGCACGTAACTCGCTGAGCACCGAGCTCCAGACGGCGACCACCGAGGCGCAGTCGATCGAGGACGAGCTTGCCGGGGTCGAGCGCGAGCTCGTGCTCGGCAAGGATCTCGCGAGCGTCGGTGACAGCGAGTGGTTGCACGCACGTCAGGTCCGCGCACAGCTCATCGCGGCGCAGAACGCCGAGCACCAAGCCTTCACGAGCCAGAGCAAGTCGTCGGCGCTCGCCGATCAGGCGACGCGGCTTGCCGCTCAGCTCGAGCAGACCGACCAGCAGATCGACGCTATGATCGGCCGCGGGATCGACGAGATCAAAGTCACGCTCGAGAAGGAGCGCGCCAACGTTGCCGAGTATCGCCAGCTGCTCGCCGAGTACGAGGCCGAAGCGCGTGTCGCGGGCGCCGAGCTGCTCGGTGCGAGCTTCAAGGACGTCAAGGCCAAGCTCTACGACATCGTGATCCGCTGCGATGTCGGGAGCGTCGACGTCGCGTGGTCCCAGAAAGAGGACAACGACGACGACCTGAAACGTCTCGGTCTCGCGAAGAGCCGCGACCTCAAGCAGCTGCGCGACGAGTTCAAGTTCATCCTCGACGAGCAGACGCCGATCCCAGCGCAGCCCAAGCAGGAGGCGCTTCCGCCCGCATCGACCGAAGGCGGCGCCAGCCCCGACAAGGGTGGCGGTGATTCACGCGTCAAGCCGACCGAAGGCACGCCGACGGTCGGCACGCCGACGCCGACGGTCAAACCCGGCGACAACAAGACGGCGCCGAAGACGGCACCGGCTCCAAAGGCTCGGGCGGCACCGGCTCCAAAGACTCCGGCTGCTCCCAAGGCGGGAGGCACGAAGTGAACAAGCTCCCACTCATATTTCTGCTGATCGCATCCGTTGCGAGCGCGCAGCCGGGCGGCACCCAGCCGAGTGGCACCCAGCCCGTTCCACAGGGTCCGGCGACCGGTCCCGGGCTTGGCGTTCCCGCTCCGACGCCGGCGGCGGCGCCCGCGCAGCTCTCCGACAAGGAGCTCGCGGAGCTCAAGGAGATCGAGGGCGACTACGATCAGTTCCTCGACGCGGCGAAGCAACACGACGCGCGCATGCGCTTGATCGCGCGCCACGAGTACAACAACCGCACCGCCGAGCTCGAGAAGCGATACGCCGACCGCATCGCAAAGGCCGAAGGCGACAAAGACAAGCTGTTCGCGAACACGCTCGCGCGGCTCGAGAAGTTCCTCCAGGACCACCCGAACCACGAACAGTTCACGCCCGATGCGATGTTCCGGCTCGCCGACATCTACCTGACGCAGGCAGATGACGAGGTCGACAAGAAGCTCGCCGCGCTCGATGCGGCGCCCGCGGATCCGACCAACCCGGACTCCGCGGCGATCGTCGCGGACTACTCGAAGTCGCTCGCGCTGTGGGAGGACATCCTCAAGCGGTTCCCGAAGTACCGCCAGACGCCGTCGACGATCTATCTGCTTGCCTACTACGGCAAGACGAAGGACGAGCGGCGGTCGCTACAACTATTCCTCTCGCTCGCGTGCTCGAACCACTACAAGTGGTCCGATGCGCCGCCGCCGATTCCGACGAAGGAAGAAGCGATCAAGCGCGTCGAGCAGAAGACGCTGCGCGAGGTCTACGGTGATTGCACGCCGTATCCCACTGCCGACGTCGAGCTGGTGCGGCACGCCTGGGTGCGTGGTGTCGCCGACTATCACTTCACGGTCGCCGGCGAGATCGACGAAGCGATCGCGGCGTACCTCAAGGTCGCCAATGGCGGTCAGGATTCGAAGCTGTACGCCGAGGCGCTCTACAAGCTCGCGTGGAGCTACTACAAGCGCGACTTCCTCGAGGAGTCGATCAAGCGCTTCGACGAGAGCGTGAAGCTCTACGACACGGTGGTCGCCGCCGGCAACACGCCGCCGCTCGAGCTCCGTGACGAGTCGATCCAGTACATCGCGGTCGCGTTCACCGATCCGTGGAATGGCGAGACCGATACCGATCCGGTCAAGTCGTACGATCGCGCGAAGAAGTTCTACGCGGGCCGCGAGAACGAGCCGCACGTCCGTGACGTGTGGGTCGCGATGGGGCAGGCGTTCGAGGATCTCCAGGCGTGGGACCAGGCCGTCGACTCGTATCGCACGGCGATCGGACCGCCGTGGGAGCTGAACCCGAAGAACCCCGTCATCCACCAGAAGATCGTCACCGTCTTCGAGAGCAAGGGTGACAAGTTCGCTGCCGACGCTGCAGCGGCCGAGCTCGCGACGAAGTACGCGCCGGGCACGGCGTGGTACGCGGCGAACGAGAAGGACCGCGAGGCGATGGAGAACCAGCGCCACATCGCGGAGCGCGCTCTCTATGCAGCGGCGCGTAACACGCACTCCGCTGCGACGACGATGCGCAAGGACTACGACCTGGGTGGCAAGAAGGATGCCCAGCTCAAGACCGATTACCTCGCGATGTACAGCAAGGCGGTCGAGCTCTACCGCCAGTTCGTGCAGACGTATCCCGAGAGCGATTACGTCTACGAGTTCACGTTCCTCCAGGGCGAGGCGCTGTTCTATAGCGACCGCTATCGCGAGGCGATCACGCAGTACAAGTGGGTCCGCGATCACCGTGATCTCGGCACCGCGTACTACCTCGATGCCGCCCGCTCGGTGATGCAGTCCTACGAGGCCGCGGCCGAGAAGGAAGTCGCCGAGGGCAAGCTGCAGGCACTCAAGGTTCCGACGGTGGCCGAGCTGAAGGCGCTGCCGCAGCCGTGGGTCGCGCAGGAGATTCCGCCGATCTATCTCGAGCTCCAGGCCGAGTACGACAACTATCAGAACATCGTGCAAGACCCGGCGGCGGCGCCGGGGCAGGGCATCAACGCGGCGCTGATCAGCCTCGCGTACCTGCACATCGACGACGCGATCTCGCGATTCACCAAAGTCATGGACAAGTTCTGCTCCGCCGGTCCGGCGAAGAAGGGTGACCTCGCGCCGGCCGCCAAGGCCAAGGACGGCATCCTCGCGATCTACGAGGCGCAGTCGAACTTCGACGCGATCGAGGCGACGAACAAGCGCTTCATCAACGCGAAGTGCGGCGACGACAACTCGATCCAGCTCGCGATGAACCAGAACCGCTCGCTGAACTTCAGCCGCGCCACCGACCTCTACAAGAACCAGAAGTTCATTCCGGCTGCCGAGGCGTTCTATCGGTTCTACAAGACCGCGCAGCAGACCGATCCGGATCTGCCGACGGCGCTCTACAACGCAGCGGTCAGCTACAAGCTCGGTGATCGACCCAAGACCGCGATCGCGCTGTTCAAGGAGTTCACGGGCCGTCCCGAGAAGATGTTCCGCGAGAGCCCGTACTACCTCGACGCGATGCGGCTGACGGCAGCGAGCTATCAGGGCGCGTTCGAGTACGACCTCGCGATCAAGACGTACCTCGAGCTGTACGAGACGACGAAGAAGGCGAAGAAGATGGGGATCAAGCCCCCCGCTCCGCTGCCCGGCGAAAAGCCGCTGACGCTCGAGCAGATCGGTCTCGACGCCGTCTACAACGCCGCGTACGCCGCCGAGGTCAGCCGTGACTTCAAGCGTGCGGTCGATCTGTACGGTCAGTACCAGAGGCTCGAGCCCGACAGGACCCAGCAGGGTAAGGCGCAGTGGTCGATCGCGCGGATCTATCGCCAGTCCGGTGACGTGCTCAACCTCATCGTCGCGTTCGACAAGTGGCGCGCGAAGTGGGGCAAGGAATCGGGCAACGAGAACGACTACGTGAAGTCATTCGCGGACACCGCCGAGGCCTACCGCAAGAAGGGCAACACGGCGGCCGCTCGCAAGAATGAGGACGCGACGATCGACGCGTGGAAGGCGCGCGGCTCGGCCAAGAACAGCGACGGCGCGAAGCTCGCGGGCGCGTACGACCTTGCCCAGGCCGAGGAGTTCTACGAAAAGACGTGGACGCCGTTCGAGGTCACCAAGCCAGCGTCGAGCACCGTGCTCAACACGGCGAAGGCGCAGATCACGGCGCAGCAGAAGTCGATCCAGGACATGCGCCTGAAGACCGAGGACAAGTACCGGCAGCTCGATCAGTACGGCGTGGCGGAGACCACGATGGCCGCGCAGGTGCGCTTCGGTGACATCCAGTACGACCGCGCGCAGAAGATCTCGAACATCCCGGTGCCGAAGATCATCCAGAACAACGCGGCGGCGATCGAAGCGTTCGAGAACCAGCGCGACGCGACCCTCAAGAAGGACCTGGAGGAAGCGAAGTTCAACTGGAAGAACGTGGCCGACAAGGCGAAGCAGGGCGGCGTCTCGAACAAGTGGAGCCAGAAGGCCCTCGAGAACCTCGCGCGCGAGTTCCCCGACGAGTACAAGGCGCTGCGCCAAGAGATGGTGCAGGGGACGGATGTGCCGTGATGTCGAAGGCTTACGTGGTCGAAGATCGTCGCGGCGCGTCGAGCGTCTATAGAAGGGTGCCCCGTCTGGGATCGCTCCTGGTCTGCGTTGCGATCGCTGCCTGTGGCGGCGGGAGCAAGAAGGCGTCGACAACGCCTGGCGCGATGGGAGCGAGCACCAAGGGTGGCGGTTCCGACCCGGCGTCGATGGGGGGCGGCAATGGCGACCCGCAGATGGCGCCGAACGCTGATGCGGGCGGTGGCGGTGGTGCGGGTGGTGGCTCCGGCAGCGGACCGTCGAACACGGCGGACGCAGCGGCGGAAGCGCCGGTCACGTTCCCCAATTACGATCCGGATCCGGCGGCTGCGAAGTCGCAGGTCGATCAGCAGCTCGCGATGGCCAAGCAGGCTCTCGCGCTGCCGACGCCGGATGCAGACGGTGCGCTGCGCGCTGCGCGTGAGGCGCTCAAGATCGATGCATCGAGCGTCGAGGCGGCCGCGTACGTCGCGTTCGCCTACT
>JAYVWH010001230.1:0-3925 GCA_043786265.1 Kofleriaceae bacterium
CAGCTCCCCGAGAGTCTCGAAGCCACGCTCGATGGCCGCAACAGCCTGGTCGCAGACATCGACGCGATCAAGGAAGCGTACGCCGCCTCGGAATACGTCCAGGCGCTCGCGATCATCGACGAGAACGAGAAGCGGATCCTCGGAGATGCGGTCAGCCGCGATCCGATCCTCGCGCTCGCCGAGCTAGCGCAGTGGCGCGGCATCGTCGCCGTGGCCCTCGACAACCAGGACGATGCGATGCGCTGGTTCCGCGCGGCCTACCGGTTCAATCCGGCCTCGTCCGTCGACAAGAAGCTCGCCTCGCCGCGCCTCCGCTCGATCATCAAGCGCGCACAGCGCGAGGTCAAAGAGATCGGCAAGCTGCGCGTCAGCATCGAGCCCGAGGACGCACAGGTCTCGATCGACGGCGGCGCCGCGCGCCCCGTCAGCGACAAGCTCTCCCTTCCCGTCGGCATGCACCTGGTGATGATCACGGCCGACAAGCGCAAGCCGTACGCCGAGCTCGTCGACATCACCAACGACAAGGCGTATCGCATCGACCTCACGCTCGATCCGGAGACCACGCTCGACCAAGCGGCGCGGCTCGTCGATGCGACCGCGTCTGCACCTGCCGGCAAGGTGCGGCTCAAGCGTGCCCGTGCGCTCGCGAAGCTCACCGGCACGTCGCGCATCCTGTTCGTCGAGGGCGGCAACGACGACCACGTCACGCTGCGTCTATACGACGTCGACACCAAGAAGGTGTCGCAATCGCTCGATCTCGACGGCAGCGCGACATCGGCGCAGATCGCTCGCAAGGTGATCGCGGCGCTCGATCCCGAGAACCTCGTCGATGTCAGCACCGTTCTCGTCACGCGCGGTCCCGCCGACAAGCCCAAGCCAACGCCGTGGTACGGGCGTTGGTACGTGTGGGCGGCCGTCGGTGTCGTGACCGTCGGCAGCTACGCCGCCTACGATTACATGAGCCGCGAACCCACCGCGGTGAGGGGATTCTAGATGTTGCTCAGGCTCGCCCCGATCACACTCGCCGCCGCAGCGTGCACCGATCCCGTCGTGAACATGGAGCTGCACATGCCGCCCAACGCCGCGACGTTCGACACCTCGTGCGTCAGCGCGGTGAGCGTCGTCGTCGCCGGTGCCAACTACTCCCAGGACGCCAGCGACTTCATATTGTCGTGCCAGGAGATCACGGCGCACGATCGTCTCGCCGGTGTGCACGACGCGATCCGCGGCAAGTTCGAGCTCAAGATCCCCGACAGCGGCATGAGCGGCATCGAGCTGTTCGGCTTGGCCGGTCCGCAGCCGTGCGCCCCGCCAGAGCTCGTGACGCCAGATGTGATCTTCCACAGCGCTGCGCCATACATCGGCCAAGACAAGCTCGATCTCGCGATCACCACCACGATGGACTGCGCGAAGCAGCAGGTGAAAGTCCGGCCCCTCGAGCTGTTCGCGCTCGTCGGTGGGGCCACGCCGAGTGCGACCAACTGCACCGCGGCGGCGGTCCCCGACGCTGACCAGGGGTACGCAACCCTTGGCCAGATCATGGCGCGGCCGTTCTCGCCGGGCGTCGACTTCTGGGGTGGGTTTCGCGGCGCCGACGTCACGGGTGGCATCGCAGCGTTCAGTGCTGCGACGACCGGTCTCGACAAGTCATGTCTGGCTTACGACACGGCGAGTGCGAACGGCTTTGGAACTGGTTGCACGATGACGGGCGCGCACGTGTGCGCTGGCGCCGACGAGCTCGACGCACCGTTCATCGACCGCGCCATCGCGAACGAGGCGCTCGTCTTTGACGAGCTGCTGCTCGCGAAGTGGGACAGCATGGTGTTCGTAAGTGTGTGGGACAACGGCAATCCGAAGCGGCCGATCGCGGGCGCCAAGATCGAGCTTGCCGCGACCGACGGCCAGGTGATCTACATCGATCCCCCCGCTGTAGGCGCCACACGACTCGGCAAGCGCGGTGACACCGCGACCGGTACCAGCGGCCTCGCGCTCGTCTACACGAACAAGCTGGCGAACGTGAAGATCAACGCAAACGGAGCCACTCGTGAGGTCACGATCGGTGCGCCCGACTGGTCGCCGGGTGCGGCGCTCGTGGTGATGCCCTAAGCACTACTGCGCCTCGAGCTTGCTCGGGAACTTGGCCAGGAAGTGACCGATGATGCCCTTCTCGAGATCCTCGAGAGTCGGTGCCTGCATGCGGATGATCTTGTCGCCCGAGAACCAGCTCGCCGTCACGCTCTCGGAACGCTCGCGCAGGATCACGTTGTGGTTGTCGATCACGCTCACCGCGCCCTCCTCCGCGTAGAGCTTCCAGGCATCCTTCAGCTGGTCCTTCGGTTCGTCGATCGTGATCTCGACGCGCGCCTCGACCTTCCACGGGGGCGAGTAGATCGCACCGTAGCTCTTGCCCTCGAGCTTCTTGCCGTAGAGCTTGGGCCGCGTGAAGCGAGTGATCTGCTTGTACTGGGCGACATCTTCAATCGGCAGCAGGTCATCGATGTGATTGCTCGTGATCACGAGCTCGGTCTTCGCGAGTATCTGCTCGTCGACCTTGAGCTCGATCTTGTAGGCGCCCTTGATCGTGAACGTCGGCGGCAAGCCCGGGTGCGGGGGGGGACGACCGAAACGAACCTTGCTGGCCTCGGCGTCGAGCGGGGCGTTCTGCTTCACGATCGATCCATCGGGCCGCGTGATGACAATCTGCGCGTCGTCGTCGCTGAGCTTCTTGACCGTCAGCGCGATCGTCGCGTCCTCGCCGACCTCGTATGGCGCAGGCGGGGCAAGCCCGTATGGGACCGCATGGGTCGCACAGCCCATCGCGAGCACCAGGACGAGCGCGGCACGCATGCGCATAGTGTACCCGTGTTACGCTTGGCTTCGCATGCAACGCTATCAGCTCCGATTGCTGATGTTGTCCGCGGCGGCGGTGGTGTTGATCGTCGCCAGCGTGTTCTTTGCGGACTGGTTCGTGCTCCACATCGGCGGCAACGACGGGCATGTGGATCTGCGGACGATGCGGTTCTGCTCGCCGCAGTGCGTGAGTGTCGAGCTTGGCGGCATGAAGGGGATGTACCCCGCGCTCGCGTCCCTGGCATTCTGGACGTCGCTGCCGCTGTTTGTGGTGATCGCCACACAGGCGGGGGCCAAGCTGCTGTCGGGGTACGCCTACCCGGCGCTCGCCAAGGTCGCGACCGGCCTTGGCACGGTTGTCTTCTTCGCTGCGTTCGGCGCCGGTTTCCTCTCGATGCCGGACGGCGCAAACCTTGCCGGTTTCCAGCTGTTCACCGTCGACCGCATGTGGGGCCCGCTGATGCTGCTCGCGGGCTCGCTCGCCGGCATCATCGCCGTTCGGTATGCGCTGACCGACAGCTACAACGATGACGCTGGCGAGTACAAACCGGTCGTGATCCCAAAACCTGGGGACTCGCGCGACGGCGTCAGACGGCTGCCGGTCACCCCGCTCAGCCTCACGAAGGTCCCGCGCCCCGCGGCGGAGCCGACCCGGAGCAAGCCCGATTCCCAGCCGCCACCGGTCACGACGCCCAGCGAGGTGCGCGTCAAGTCGCCCACCCAGCCGCCTGCGATCACCCGCGCGCGCACCTCCTCGTCGGGACCGATCGACGTGTCGGCGCGACTACTCGGTGGCACTGCGGCACTGGACATAGCGATCCGTCCAGCGCTGCCCGAGTCTCTGCATGTGCCCGAAGATCAGATTGCAATCGCGCCCGAGTCGGGCCTCGTGATCCGCAAGCGCACGCCGTCCACCGCTCCCCTCGAGCCGTATCGCGAGCTGCCGCTACCGCCCGATATCGGCGTCACGGTGCGCACGCGGCCTCCATCCATCGCACCGCCGATGATGGCGTCGATCGCATCCGCGCTCGGCGTCCCGCAGCCCCAGGAGCCCGGACCTCTCGCCCCGATGCAT
>JAYVWH010001231.1:0-2971 GCA_043786265.1 Kofleriaceae bacterium
TCGGCATCGCCGAGCGGCCCGATCTACGCGGGCGCACCGGTCGCGCTCGGGTTCTCTCCCGACCTCACCGACGCTTCGCTGTTCTTCTGGTCGGCCGCGACGAACGGGATCATGCGCGGTGGGGTCGACCGGACATCGGCAAGCAAGCTCTATCCCAGCTCGGGCACGTGTGTGGGTTGCCACGCGATCAGCCACGACGGGCACACGCTCGTACTCGGTGCGGCGACCAGCACCGCGAACACGTTCCAGCTCGAAGCGGTCGACCTCGTGACGCAGCAAGCGAAGTTCCCGACGAGCCCGTCGCGATTGATGGGCTGGGCGGCCTACTCCCCCGACGGCGAACGCATCGTCGTCGCGAATGACGGCGTGCTTGTCCAGTACAACGCACGCACGGGCGCCTCGCTCGGCGTTGTAACGCTGCCGGCGCAGCGCTACGCGACGCACCCTGACTGGGCCCCCGACGGCACGTCGCTCGTCGTCGCGCTGACGGCGCAGCCGGTGACGAACATGGACGTCAAAGCGGCATCGATCGCGGTGCTGCCATTCACGAACGGCATCTGGGGTGCACCGCAGATCCTCGTCGCAGGATCGGCTGCCAGCAACAACTACTTCCCGCGCTGGTCACCCGACGGCAGTGTCCTCGCCTATGTCCGCGCGACCGAGCCATCACGCGGTGCGGCTAGCGCCGATCTGATGTTGATCGAAGCAAGCGGTGGAATCCCGCGTGCGCTCGCCACCGCGAGCCATCGCGTGGGCGCCAGCGACCAGGTAGGCCTCGCGAACACGATGCCAACGTGGGCGCCCCGCATCGGCCCGCGCCTGTGGCTCGCATTCGCGTCGGCCCGCCCGTACGGCAAGGTCGTGACAGGTGGGCCCAGCCAGATCTGGATCACTTCGCTCGACCTCACGCTGCCGGGTGACCCAACCACCCCCGCATTCTGGTTACCCTGTCAGGACGTCACCGTGCTGAACAACAATCCAATCTGGTCGACCGAGGTCGTCACACTGTGACCGCGCTCCGTCTCGCGTTGTAAAGACCTCGGCGCCGACGAGTACAAGGCGCCCTGACGATTCGCAACCAGGGCGCGCATCGCCGTGTCACGCTATGGATGGTGGTGCGTCACGTCGTCGTCCTGTGTGCGCTCGTGACGATCGCGTCGGCAAATACAGACGGCGCGAAAGAGCCCGAGTTCCTCGCTGGCTATGCCAGTGATGCGAAGGCCAAGGCGATCGCGCAGACGCTGTTCGATACGCTCGGCCACGTCGCGACGACCGGGCCCGACGAGATCATGGATGGCGGGTACCGAGGCAAGATTCACCTCGTTCCCGAGCTGCCGAAATCGAAGTACCGCCAGCAGCTGGTGTGGGTCGCGGCCGCCCTGCAGTCCATCGATGCATTCTTCGCCGGCTTCACGACACATGCACCGAAGTACCGCTGGAAGAACCTCGAGCTTCACTTCGTCCGTTCGGTTGGCAAGCGCACGCCGAGTGCGTACGCGACGCAGTGGACAATCACGCACAACGTCGTCGGCTCCCTACTGACAAGCGAACGCGGCGTGCGCGAGACGTACTTTCACGAGCTGTTTCACCTCAACGATTTCGATCACGGCGAATGGTCCGGCAAAGCGCTCGCAGCCGACTACAGCGCCATCATCAAGAAGTGCGGCACGACGGGCGCGAAGGCCGTGAAGTGCCTCGCGCCCTTCGCACCCAATGACACCAGGGTCCGCGCCACTGGGACGTACTACGCGTTTCAACCCAACAACGGGGAGACGGTCCACGAGTATGCGGCCGAGCTGGCCGTGCGTTATTTCAAGGAGCAGACGGAAATGCGCGACTCCGGCAGGCTGCGCGGTCAAGCGTTCAAGTGCGGTCCTGGCGAGAACGCCCGTGCCTGGAGCGCCGTCGTGGACGAGTTCTTTGCGGGGCGCGATCTCGTGCCCGCCTGCTAACCCCTGAGCTTCACCGGTTCAGCAGAGCGAGCGCGTCAGCCCCGCCGTGCGACTTCGCGCACCGTGCGTCACCGCCCGTCGCGGCCGAGCAAGTCCATGGATCCACTCGGCAGGAGTTCAGGAATACCGGGCACATCGCGTGCAAATCACGCGCGCGATGCACCAGTGCATAACGTGCGCTCGGTCTGCCGTCATTCGGCCTACCCGGGAGTTGGCGACTGATCCACGGTGCGCGGAATGACCGACGTCCCCGGCAGAATCGGGAAGGGCTTGGACGGTGCCGCAAATGGCCGCGATCGCCTTCAGAGCCTGGAGGACAGCGAGACTGAAGCAAACGCGCTTCTGATCAGCTACGGCCGCGACATCCTCGTTGTCGACGACAATGACACCAACCTGATCGCGATCGAAGCCGCCCTTCTCCCGCTGGGGCGCAAGATGATCCTCGCTCGCTCCGGCGTCGAGGCGCTGGCTCGTCTTCTCGACCAAGACTTCGCGCTGATCATCCTCGACGTCGCGATGCCGGGTATGGACGGCTTCGAGACCGCGCGACTCGTGCGCTCGCGCGCTCGCAACCGCGCCACGCCGATCATCTTCATCACCGGCCTGTCATGGCACGACGACGCGATCATCAAGGGCTACGAGCTCGGCGCATTCGACTTCCTGATGAAGCCGGTGCGGCCCGAGATGCTGCGCGCAAAGGCCACGGTGTTCATCGAGCTCCAAGAGCGCACGATCGAGCTGCACGCCAAGGCAGAGGAGCTGAGTATCGCGCAGACGCGCAACCACGAGCGCGAGCTTTCGATGCAGCGCAAGCGGTTCGAGGCCGAGGGTCTCGAACGCCAGGTCGCACAGATGGCCGAGGTCGATCGTCGCAAGGACGAGTTCCTCGCGATCCTTGCTCACGAGCTGCGTAACCCGCTCCAACCGCTGCAGACCGCCGTCGAGCTGATGTACGCGGCGGCAACCGAACCGACGCCTGAACGCGTGCGCGGCATCATTCAGCGCCAGGTCCAGCACAT
>JAYVWH010001232.1:0-7468 GCA_043786265.1 Kofleriaceae bacterium
ATGTAGCCCGGCATGATGCCGACCTTGCACTGACCGGGCGTGATCACGCCGGGGCAGTTCGGGCCGATCAGCACGACGTGCGGGTAGTCGCGGTCGAGCACGTACTTGACCTTGACCATGTCGCGAGCCGGGATGCCCTCGGTGATCGCGATGACGACCTCGATGCCCGCGGCCGCAGCCTCGAGGATCGAATCGGCAGCGAACGGAGGCGGGACGTAGATGACGCTCGTGTTCGCGCCCTGATGCTCGACGGCCTCGGCGACCGTGTCGTACATCGCGACCTGCTCGAGGCCAGCGACTTTGGCGCCGCCCTTACCGGGCGTGACGCCGGCCACGACCTTCGTGCCGTACTCGATCATCTGCTTGGTGTGGAAGGCGCCGGCGGAACCGGACATGCCCTGAACGACGAGACGCGTGTTGTGACCGACGAGGACGCTCACTTCGAACCTCCAGCAGCCTTGACTGCCTTCTGCGCGCCATCGGCCATATCGGACGCGGCGGTAATATTGAGACCTGAATCTGCGAGCATCTTCTTGCCGAGCTCGACGTTCGTGCCTTCGAGGCGAACGATGAGCGGCATCTTGAGGCTTGTCTCCTTGACCGCGGCGATGACGCCCGCGGCGATCGTGTCGCACTTCATGATGCCGCCGAAGATGTTGACGAAGATCGCCTTCACATCGGGGTCACTGGTGATGATCTTGAAGGCAGCTGTCACCTTCTCGGCGGTCGCGCCGCCACCGACATCGAGGAAGTTCGCCGGCTGACCGCCATAGAATTTGATGATGTCCATCGTCGACATCGCAAGGCCGGCGCCGTTGACGAGGCAGCCGATGTTGCCCTCGAGCGAGATGTAGCTGAGGTCCCACTTCTTCGCTTCGATCTCCTGCGCGTCTTCTTCGTTGAGGTCGCGCAGCTCTTCGAGCTCGGGATGGCGGAACAGCGCGTTGTCGTCGAAGTTGATCTTGGCGTCGAGCGCGAGGACCCTGCCGTCCTTCGTGGTGATCAGCGGGTTGATCTCGAGGAGCGAGCAGTCGAGCTCCTCATAGGCACGCGTGAGCGCACGCATGAACTTGGCGAGCTCGTTCGTGTACTTGCTGGTCAGGCCGAGCTGCTTGCCGAGCACGCGCGACTGCCAGTCCTGCCAGCCCGTGGCGGGATCGATCGGCTGCTTGAGGATCTTCTCGGGGTGCTTCTCGGCGACCTCCTCGATATCCATGCCGCCTTCGACCGAGGCCATCACGGTGACGCGGCCGGTGGCGCGGTCGAGCAACATGCCAAGGTAGTACTCGTGCTCGATCGCGAGGCCCTGCTCGACGAGCAGGCGCTGGACCTTCTTGCCCTCGGGGCCGGTCTGCGGCGTGATGAGCTGCATGCCGAAGATCTTCTTCACGGCTGCTTCCGCGTCCTCGCGGTTCTTCGCGACCTTGACGCCTCCGCCCTTGCCGCGGCCGCCCGCGTGAATCTGCGCCTTGACGACGACGACCTCGCCGCCGCCTAGCTGCTGCACCTTCGGAATTGCCGCGATGGCTTCCTCGACGCTGGTCGCGGCGATACCGATCGGGACCGGCACGCCGTATTTCTGGAACAGCTGCTTTCCTTGGTACTCGTGGATCTTCACGTCGTCGGTGTATCACGGGTCGAGGACGATCGGCGTGACCCCAGCGGCGAACCGGCCGTCGGGATATTCGATCATCACCGACGGCTGCAGCTCCACGGTCTTGCACGTCTTCCCGACGCACGCAGTGACCTTTCCGTTCGCATTTCCCGCGATCACCGCATGGCGGTCGCCGGGCCGGTAGAGCGCGCGACCCGCATCCGTGGCTGACGCTCCGACGCGCCGCAGCGGTGCGACCGCGCGGTCGTGCTCTCCACTGGTCACGACCACTTCCGTTGCCTGCGCGAGCGCGGGGGAGCGCACGATCACCTCGAGAGATTGCCCCGACGGCCACGTCAGCTGCTTCCCGACCGCCGTGACTTCGCGCTGTTCGCCGCGCGTTCCAAACCCGGGCTCGCCACCGGGTGGCAGGCCGCGCAGGTCGTAGACGCCGTCACTCGCGACCGGCACTTCCAGCGTCCACGACCCGGTGCCGACCTTGAAGCGAGCAAACGCGCGGATGCCGAACAGATTCTTGCCGGCGACCGTTCCCGACAGCGTGACCGTCGGCTTGAGCCCCAGTGCGAGCGGCGCGCTCCCGATCACCTGGGGCAGGGACCGCTGATCGGCTCCCTCCGCAAGCACGGACCACCCGGGCTCGGCGTGCAGCGTGAACGTGCCGTCGTCGCCGGTCTGCACGACATCCATCGCGGGAGCGTCCGGCCACAGGTATCCGCGTCGCGGATCGCCGACGAGGTCGCCCTTCCACGCGATCACCGTCGCGCGGCCGGGCGGCGACACGCTGCCCTTGATCGTCGCGGTGACCGGCGACGTCGCGAGCGGGCTGTGCTGCGCGATCAGCCGGTGTGCCTCGTTGTACTGGCCGCGCAAGAATGCGATCTCGATACGAACCTCGTCGAGGCCGCGCGACGGTGGCAGTGTTGCCGCCGCGAGCGCGTCGGCGGCACGCCGGCTGGTGAAGAACGCATCGTCGAGTGCACGATCATCGCCGCGCTCGAGATAGATGCCGGCCTCGAGGGCTGCGGTCTGGGTCGCGCGCCGTGCATCGTTGGTCACGTCGAAGAACTTCCGTGCCTCCTGCGCATGCGAGAGCGCCTCGACGTACGCACTCGCGTAGCGATTACGTTGCGCGAGCGGCTGATAGATCAGCGCGGCCATCGTCTCGATCGCGCCCGCGAGCATCGGATCGTCCTTCGCGGCGTCACGCGCGATCTGGAGTGCATTTGCGAGCTCGGGGTGCAACACCGGTGCGACGCGCGGATCGTCAAGGCGCGTGAGTGGGTGAGTGCCGGGCTGGGCGAGGGCCTGGGTCGCGACCTCGAGCAAGCCGACGTAGGTCTCGGCCTGGAGGCGATGGTCGCCGAGAACGTCGACGAGCTTCTTCGCGCGGAGGTAGGTCTCTCGCGCCTTCTCCAGCATGCCGGCGCGCATGTACGCGTGGCCGCTCACGACCGTGATGGTTGGCAACAGCGAAGGCCACGGGATCGTCGCGGCCTCGGTCTCGAGCTTGCCGATCACCCCCTCGAGCTGTTCCGGCGGCGCAGCGAACAACCCGTAGCTGCGCGCGATGAACGACAGCACCTGCGTGCGAAGCGGCTCCTGCTTCGGAATCGTCGACGGTCGTTCTGGCTGTGCGCGTTCGCAGCCGCCGAGGTTCGGCAGTATTCCGTGCACGTCGACCCGATCGTAGATCTCGGGCGGGGCCTGGCCGAGCATGTACGTCAGCGAAGCGATCTGATCGCGGACGCCGCCGAGACACGCGATGCGCTCGGGAAACACGCGCGCGGTCCTCGTTCGGCACGTCTTCTGGTAGCTCGCGATCCAGCGTTCGCGGAACTGATCGAACGTCGCCGCGGTGCGCTCGAACGCTGACCCGGACGCTTTGCGCGCGAGCACGCTGCGGACGGTAGGCGACCACGCCTCGTCGAACTCGCGCTCCGGCGCGTCGCATGCGTTCGCGACCGTTACCGGCCGCCGGGTCAACACGAAGGCGACGCCGAGGGCGAGCATCACGGCGATCGATCCGAGTGTGATCGCAAGCCGTCGGCGCTCGGGGAGGCGCGCCGCACGGTCGAGTGCGTCGAGCAGCGCATCGAGTGACGGCCACCGATTCGCCGGAAGCGGGTCGAGCCCGCGTGTGAGCACGGTGCGCACTGCGCCGGGCAGCTTCGCCGACAGATGCGCGACGCCCGAGGAAACCGCGCGCTTCATCTCCTCGAGCGTCTTGCCCTTGAACGGGCGATCGCCGGTCAGCGCCTGCCACACGGTGACGCAGTACGCGAATTGATCCGTGCGCGGGTCCGGCGCGGAGCCCAGGAACTGCTCGGGCGCCATGTACGCGGGCGTGCCGATCAGCGCCCCTGTTTGCGTCAGCTTCGTGTCGAGCACCGAGTCTGCGGCGGGCTCGCTCTCCGCGTTTGCCTCGTGCTCCTCGAGCACGCCGCGAGCGAGTCCGAAATCCGTGACGAGGACGCGGCCGTCGCGGCTGCGCAGCACGTTGTGCGGCTTGAAGTCGCGGTGAACGACACCCGCATCGTGCGCGGCGGCGAGCCCGCGCCCGGCGGCGATCAAGGCTGTCCACACCGTCTCCACTGGATGGCCCATCGCGAGCCATGCATCGAGCGTGGTCCCATCGACGTGCTCCATCGCGATGTAGTCGCGATCTCCAACGGTGCCGACCTCGTACACGGTCAGCACGTTCGGGTGCTTCAGCTTGGCCATCGCGACCGCTTCGCGCAGCAGACGCTGGCGGATCTGCGGCGAAGCATTCGCGTACTTGATGACCTTGATCGCGATCGAGCGCTGGAGGTCCGGATCCTTGGCGGCCCACACGACGCCCATGCCACCCTCGCCCAGGATGCGCTCGAGGCGGTACTTGCCGAGCTGCGTGCCGGGCGCGAGCGCCGTCGCCTTCTTGTCGCGCTCTGGATCGTCAGCCGTCTTCTCTAGCTCGATGCTCACTCGGCCTCTGACCTCCGAGGCCACCAGATGAATGCGGACACGGCGAACGTGATCGGTAACGCCATCATCGCCAGCGTCGGAGCAACGGCATCCTTGAGCAGGCCGAGCAGCGACGGCGACCACAGATCGCCGAACAGGTGGATCGCGAAGATCATCGCGGCCATCGAGCTCGCGCGTAGCTCGGGCGGTACGCCACGCAGGCCGATCGCGTTGACCGGCGACGTCGACAGGAACAGCCCGATCTCGCAGAGGAACGCGAACGTGAAGAACAAGGTCGGCGTTGGCATCATGAACGCCGCCGCCGCGATCGGTGCTGCCCACACCATGCCGAGTGCGCACACGCGCAACAGGCCGTTGACACCGACGCGATTCGCTTTCGAGTTGTAGGCTTCGTCTGCTGAAATCGGGGGTAACGCGCGCTGCGCGCGGTCGGCCCAGGCACCACCGACGAGCGTGCCGATCACGCCGGCCAACACTGTTACGAGCCCGAACCAATAGTTCGCCGTCTCGTCGGTGAGCTGGCCCTGGAATCGGTCGGCGATGAACAGCGGCGCCCAGTACGCGAAGGCGCCGAGCGCGGCGGTATAGGCGCAGTACCCGAGCACGGCGCGGCGGAACAGCGGGATCTTTGCGAGCGTGCGCAGGCCGTCGATCACCTTGCCCTTCGCCTCGCGAAGCTTGCGCTCCGGCTCCACGATCAGCGTGCACGCGAGTGCGAGTACGAGCCCGGGGCCGCCGCAGATGTAAAACGCCGAGCGCCAGCCCCAGCGCGCTTCGATGAAGCCGCCGAGCACGTAGCCGAGCGCGGAACCGACCGGGATGGCGAGATAGAAGATCGCGAGGGTGCGGTTCTTGCGCTCGGGCGGCGTCAGGTCGTCGATGATCGTCGGGGCGAGCGTCGCGTAGCTGGCCTCACCGACGCCGACGACGACACGCGCGCCGATCATCATCGCAAAGCTCGTGGCGAAGCCGGACGCAACGGTCGCGATGCTCCAGATCGCGACGCCGATCGCGATCAGGCCCTTGCGGCTGCCCTTGTCCGCGCGCGCGCCAAACAGCGGCGACGTCACGAAGTAGCCGAGGAGGAATGCCGTGGCGAGCAGGCCCGCCTGGAAGTTCGTCAGGTCGAGGCCGCCCTCGGCGACCGGCGCCTTCACCTTGCGTAGCACCGCCGCCACGATCATGCGGTCGATGTAGTTGAGCAGATTGAGGCAGGTGAGGAGGACGATGATCGCCTTACGGTTCTTGATCATCGGGTACCTCGACAAACAATAAACGATTAATGTTGGCGCGTGGGTTTGCCGGCACGGCCCAAATGCGCGGTGCGGCTCCCGGGTGGGGTGTTCACCGGCGAGACAGGGACCGTGCACATCGAGCTGACGTCCGAGAAGGAGACCAGGGTCGACTTCATCGACGTGAAGCTGCGCGGTCGGCAGGGCTGGGCGGTCGGTTCGGGCCAGAGCTCGATGGGCTACACCGTCGACCTCCCGTCGCTGATGAGCCGGGTGATGGACGAGGGTGTGCTGGTGCCCGGCGTGAAGACGTTCACGCTCCAGTTCGCGATGCCTCGCAACGCGGCACCGTCGCATACCGTCACGCCGGCCCATTCGCGCCTTCTCATCGACGTGCACGTGTCGATCCCGTGGTGGCCCGACGGTCGGTACAGCTTCATCTCCCCGGTCCGCGTCCCGCCGCCGGCCCAGCTCGAGCGCACCCCGCTGGTGTCACGCTATCCGTTCACGCCGGAGGCGGGTGAGCCGCGTATCGAGCTCTCGCTCGCGTCGTCGACGCTGGTCGCGGGCGAGGCGGTCGTCGGGTCGTGCGCGCTATTTCACATGGCCGATAGCAAGCCGCGCGAGCTCGACGTCCTGTTCGAGCCGATGGTGCGCCTGCTCGGGACGCGCAAGCCGAGTGACGTGCCCGGTTCTGGCTACCGCTCGAGCGTGACGTTGCCTGCGGGTGCAGCCGGGGAAGCGGTCGCGTTTCGCATCGCGCTGCCGCCCGAGATCACGCCGTCGTTCAAGACCGCGACGCACGAGATCAGCTGGTTCATGAAGGTCGGCGTTGGATCGTTGTTCGGGCACAAGGTCGCGATCCGCGTGCCCTTGAATATCGTCGACGCGCGGGCAGCCTCCACATTGCCCGCCCTGACGCTCGCGCCACGTGTCGCGGACGAGCGTGTCCTGCTCGCGTTCGAGCGGTTTGCATCGGTCGGCCACATGACCGTGGTTCGCGAGGAGCTCGACCGGTTTCCGGACGAACAGCCTGCGCTGGTTCGCGAGATCGACGACACGACGGTTCGTATTGGTTACGCGTATCGCGGCGAGGAGGGCACGTTCCTCGTCGCGCGCGTGCTGTATCCGCGCCTCGGGCTCGGCCTCTCGGTGACGCCGAGCTGGGGCCTCCGCGAGCTGGTCACGCGCGACATCACGATCGGTGTCGCCGAGTGGGATCGCGCGAATCATCTCGACGCGCGCGACGCTACACAAGTGACGCCGTTCATCCGCGGCACGCTCCCGGGCCGTAACCTGGGCAAGCTGGTGCGGTGGACCGACGGTGAGCTGGTGACCGAGCGCAGTGTCGGCAGCGTCGAGGAAGCTGATCTCGCCGGCATCGCCCTCGCACTCGAGGAGTTTGCAACCACGCTCGCAAGCGCACGGCAGGCGCTTGCACCGCCGCCGGGCGTCGCGGCCGACCTCGCGGAGTGGCAACAGCTGGCGACTCGGCTGGGCGCGCCGCTCACCGTCGGCGACCTGTCGATCCAGGGCGGCACGCTCGAGCTACAGCCGGTCGACCTCGGCCTGGTGTTCGACGACGAAGGGCGCGCCACCGCGGTCCGGATCGACGTCGGAGCGCCGCAAGCACCCGACGGCGCCGAGCTCCCCGAGCGGG